>JANMYI010000152.1:0-6415 GCA_031381955.1 Burkholderiales bacterium | reverse complement strand
CCGTCGGCCGTCGTGTGGCGCCGGGCAAGGTCCCGCGCGATCAGGCAGTTGAGGTGCGCCAGGGCCTCCCCGGTCGCGAAACCCAGCAGGTCGCTGCCGACGACGCGGGGAAAGAGCGCGGGAAAAAGATCCACCGCCCGCTGCGGTCCGGCCCGCAGTGTCTCGCCGACGCGCACCAGCGCCGCCTCGTGCCAGGCGATCAGTTCCTGGAGTCTCAGGTGGGCACCAGTGAAGGGCTCGTTGTGGGCGGGCAGCACCAGCACTTCGTCGGGCACTTCAGCCTTGATTTTGGCCAGCGATTCCAGCCAGTCGCTCATCGGGTCGGCGTCGGGTTCGGTTGGGTAAACTGAAACGTTAGACGAGATGCGCGGCAGCACTTGGTCGCCCGAAATGAACAGCTTCAAGTCGGGGCAGTGGTAGCAGGCATGCTCGGGCGAGTGGCCGGTGCCCACCACCACGCGCCAAACGTGCTCGCCAATGGGGATGCGCTGCCCATCGACCACGCGGTTGAAGCTGTCGGGCAGGGAGTGGATGCCTTTGCCGAAGTTGCCAAAGCGCGCGCGGTAGGCCTCCAGCGCGGCCTCGCCCCAGCCGGCGCGGCGAAAGAAGTCCACCGCCGCCTCGGGTGCTTCGCGGCCGGTGTCGGCCATCAGCACACGGCAGTACAGGTACTCCTGGCGCGTCATCCACATGCGGCAGTTGAACTTGCGCGTTAACCATCCAGCCATGCCAACGTGGTCAGGGTGCATGTGGGTGATGAGCACGCGGGTCATGCGCGCGCCGGGTGGCGCGGCAGCAAACAGCGTGCGCCAGGCGGCGGCGGTTTCTTCGGTGCGCAAGCCGGTGTCGAACTGCGCAAAGCCGCCGTCATCCGCCACCGACCAGATGTTGATGTGGCTCAGCGCGCCCGGCATGGGCATGCGGATCCACTGCACGCCGGGTACGACTTCGAGTGTTTGCCCGGGCTCGGGCGGCTGCGCGAACGGGTAGTCGAAGACCGGCTTGATGAGCCGTTCGCGGGCCGGCGTGTCGCTGTCCATGCTCAGCGCGGCGCCATGCGAATGGCACCGTCCAGCCGCACCGATTCGCCGTTCATGTAGCCGCAGGTGACCATGAATTCAGCCAGCGCGGCGTACTCGTCGGGCTCACCCAGGCGCTTGGGGAAGGGCACCGATGCGGCCAGGGCGTTCTTCACGTTGTCGGGCAGGCCGGCCAGCAGCGGCGTCTTGAAGATGCCGGGCAGAATGGTGTTGATGCGAATGCCCTCGCCCATCAGGTCGCGCGCAATGGGCAGCGTCATGCCCACGATGGCGGCCTTGGAAGCCGAATACGAAGCCTGGCCAATCTGCCCGTCTTGCGCTGCCACCGAAGCGGTGTTGACGATGGCGCCGCGTTCGCCGTCTTCCAGCAGCGGCAGGGTCATCATGCCGGCCGCGCTTTTGGCGAGGCAGCGGAAGGTGCCCACCAGGTTGATCTGGATGATGCGGTCGAAGTTGGCGGTGGGGAATGACTTGATTTCGCCGCTGGTCTTGTCGCGGCTGGCGGTCTTGATGGCATTGCCCGTGCCGGCGCAATTGATGAGGATGCGCTCCTGGCCGATCGCCGCGCGCGCCTTGGCGAATCCGGCATCGACCAGCTCTTCATTCGTCACGTCGACCTGGCAGAACACGCCGCCGATTTCACTGGCCAGGGCCTGGCCTTGCGCCTCGTTGAAGTCGAAGATCGCGACCTTCACGCCCTGCGCGGCCAGGCGGCGCGCGGTGGCCGCACCCAGGCCCGAAGCACCACCCGTGACGACGGCGGAAATGGCTGAACTCAGTTTCATGGGGATTCCTCATGGGTTGAACGAAGCGATGGGTGCAATGGTAGGCCGCTGCGCGGGGCCGCCGGTGTCGCCCATGGGGCAGCGCCCGGCACTTGATTAAAGTCCACTCATCGCATCGCACTGACAAGGCAGACCCATCATGGTAGAAGCATTCATCGTGGCCGCGGTTCGCACCGCCGGCGGCAAGCGCGGCGGCCGGCTTTCGGGCTGGCACCCGGTTGACTTGGCGGCGCAGGTGCTGGACGCGCTGATCGACCGCACCGGCATCGACCCGGCACTGGTGGAAGACGTCATCATGGGCTGCGTCATGCAGGCCGGCGAGCAAAGCACCTGCATCGGGCGCAACGCGGTGCTGGCATCGAAGCTGCCGCAGTCAGTGCCGGGAACGAGCATTGACCGCCAGTGCGGCTCGTCGCAGCAGGCGCTGCACTTTGCGGCGCAGGCGGTGATGTCGGGCAGCATGGACTGCGTGATCGCCGCCGGGGTGGAAAGCATGAGCCGCATTCCGATGCACATCGTGCCCAAGGCGTATCGCGACGCCGGCCTGGGCCACTACATGAGCCCGACCATTCGCGCCCGCTACCCCGGGCCTGACTTCAGCCAGTTCCTGGGCGCCGAAATGATCGCCAAGAAATACGCGCTCACGAAAGACCAGCTCGACGCCTATGCGCTGCAAAGCCACCAGCGCGGCGCCGCCGCCACGGCGGCGGGGCGCTTCAAGGCCGAGATCGTGCCGGTGGCGGTGCGCTTGGCCGAATCAGGAACCGCGGCCGGCGCCACGGTGGGCGAATCGCCCCATGAAATGCACCTGGCCGATGAAGGCGTGCGCGCCAACGCCACGCTGGAAGGCATTGCTTCGGTGAAGCTGCTGCAAGCCGGCGGTGTGATCACGGCGGCCAGCGCCAGCCAGATTTGCGACGGCGCCTCGGGCGTGATGGTGGTGAACGAACGCGGCTTGAAGGCGCTGGGCGTGGCGCCGCTGGCGCGCATCCACCACATGAGTGTGATGGGGCACGACCCGGTGATCATGCTCGAAGCGCCCATTCCGGCCACCGAGCGGGCCCTGAAGAAAGCCGGCATGAAGCTCGACGACATCGACCTGTACGAGGTGAACGAAGCCTTTGCCTCGGTGCCGCTGGCCTGGGTGCAAGCGCTGGGGGCCGATACGGCGCGGCTGAACGTGAACGGTGGCGCCATTGCGCTGGGCCACCCGCTGGGCGCCTCGGGCACCAAGCTCATGGCCACGCTGGTGCATGCCCTGCGCGGGCAAGGCAAGCGCTATGGTTTGCAGACCATGTGCGAAGGCGGCGGCATGGCCAATGTGACCATCGTTGAGCGGCTATAACAGCTTGGCGAGCGGCCCCGGGCTTGCCCGCAGGGCCGGCTTCGGGCCGGCCCCCTAAAATCCGTGGGTTGCGCTGGGCCGCCTTGGTCCCGCCGCCTTCAAGGATGCCGACGTGTTCATTTCCCAAGCCTTTGCCCAAACCGCCCCAGCCGCCGCTGCCGGGGGCGTTGAATCCAGCCTCATGAGCATGCTGCCGCTGCTTTTGATGTTCGTGGTGCTGTACTTCATCATGATCCGCCCGCAGATGAAGCGGCAAAAGGAACACAAGGCGCTGATCGAAGCCTTGGCCAAGGGCGATGAAGTGGTGGTTTCGGGGGGCATTCTCGGCAAAGTGGCCAAGCTCAACGAGAACTACATTCACCTCGAAGTGTCCACTGGTGTTGAGCTGCAAGTGCAGCGCTCCGCCGTGATTCAAGTTCTGCCCAAGGGCACCGTCAAATAAGGCCCGCCGCCTGTGCATGGCACAGCCAGTGAGTGTTCGACACTGTGTAGAACACTGCACTAGCCCTGCCTGGCCCCGCCCGGTCGGGCCGTGCGGCGTGGAAGGAAACCCCTGATGAACCGCTATCCCTGGTGGAAGTACCTGATGCTGGCCGTGGCCCTGGCTGTCGGCTTGATCTACACCGCCCCCAATTTCTACGGCGAAGCGCCGGCCGTGCAGATCTCCAGCGCCAAGGCCACGCTGAAGGTCGACGCGACCATGGTGCCCAAGGTGCAGCAAACCCTCACCGCGGCCGGCATCACGCCCGACTTCGTGCAGTTCGAAGGCCATTCCATCAAGGCCCGGCTGGCTGACACCGACGTGCAGCTCAAGGCCAAGGACGCGCTGTTCAAAGCCTTGAACTCCGACCCCAGCGACCCCGGCTACATCGTGGCGCTGAACCTGCTGCCGCGCACACCGGGCTGGCTGGCCGCGCTGCATGCCTTTCCCATGTACCTCGGGCTTGACTTGCGCGGCGGCGTGCACTTCCTGATGCAGGTGGACATGAAGGCCGCGCTCACCAAGCGCGCCGAGGCGCTGAGCGGCGACATCCGCACCCTGCTGCGCGACAAGAACATTCGCCACGGCGGCATCAGCCGCGACGGCAACAACGTGAACCTGCGCTTTCGTGACCGCGAAACGTTGACCGCGGCGCTGGTCGTGCTGAACGACCAGATCCCCGATCTGGCCTGGGTTGATAGCGCCGAGGGCAGCGAATTCAAATTGGCCGGCAGCTTGAAGCCCGAAGTGGCCACGCGGGTGCAAGAACAAGCCATCAAGCAAAACATCACCACGCTGAACAACCGGGTGAATGAACTCGGCGTGGCCGAGCCGGTGATCCAGCAGCAAGGGCTTGATCGCGTGGTGGTGCAGTTGCCGGGCGTGCAAGACTCGGCGCGGGCCGAGCAGATCATCGGCCGTACCGCGACGCTCGAGATTCGCCTGTTGAATGAAACCACCGAGGGGCGTGACGCCGAGCGGGGCGCCGGGCCGGTGCCGTTTGGCAGCGAGCGGTTCGTTGAACGCAACGGCGCGCCGATCATCGTGCAGCGCCAGGTCATCCTCACCGGCGACAACCTTACCGATGCGCAGCCGGGCTTCGACGGCCAGAGCCAGGAGCCGGTGGTCAACCTCACGCTCGACGCCAAGGGCTCACGCATCTTCAGAGATGTGACGCGCGAAAACATCGGCAAGCGCATGGCCATCATCCTGTTCGAAAAGGGCAAGGGCGAGGTCGTCACCGCGCCCGTCATTCGCTCCGAAATCGGCGGTGGGCGCGTGCAGATTTCAGGCCGCATGACCACGCAAGAGGCCAGCGACCAGGCCTTGCTGCTGCGCGCCGGTTCACTGGCCGCGCCGATGGAAATCATCGAGAGCCGCACCATCGGCCCCAGCCTGGGGCGCGACAACATCGACAAGGGCTTCAACAGCGTGATGTGGGGCTTTGCCGCCATCGCCACGTTCATGTGCGTGTACTACATGTTGTTCGGTTTGATCTCAACGCTGGCCCTGGGCTTCAACCTGCTGCTGCTGGTGGCCATGTTGTCGATGTTGCAGGCCACGCTGAGCCTGCCGGGTATTGCGGCCATTGCGCTCACGCTGGGCATGGCGATCGACGCCAACGTGCTGATCAACGAGCGCATCCGCGAGGAGGTACGCGGCGGCCAGTCGCCGCAGGCGGCCATCGCCGCGGGCTACGAGCGCGCCTGGGGCACGATTCTCGACTCCAACGTCACCACCCTGATCGCGGGCCTGTCGCTGCTCATCTTCGGCTCCGGGCCGGTGCGCGGCTTCGCGGTGGTGCACTGCCTGGGGATCCTGACCTCGATCTTCTCCTCGGTGGTGGTATCGCGCGCGATCGTCAACCTCGCCTACGGCCACCGGCGCAAGAGCGCCAAGCTGGCCATCGGCGACACGGCGTGGAAATGACGTGAGAGGAAACTGAAGGCATGGAATTCTTCAAAATCCGCCGCGTCATTCCGTTCATGCGGCATGCGCTCGTCTTCAACATCATTTCGCTTGTGACCTTCGCCGCCGCGGTCTTCTTTCTCGCCCACAAGGGCCTGCACTTCTCGGTCGAGTTCACCGGCGGCACGCTGGTCGAAGTGAGCTACAAGGAGGCCGCGAAGGTCGAGGCGATCCGCGAGACGCTCGAAAAAGCCGGCCTCAAGGGCGAAGTGCAGAATTTCGGCTCCTCGCGCGACGTGCTGATCCGCCTGCCGGTCGTCAAGGGCCAGTCGACCGCCGATGTGTCGCAGAAGGTCACCGCCCTGCTCAAGGCGGAGGACGCCACCGCCGAGGTGCGGCGCGTCGAGTTCGTCGGGCCGCAGGTCGGCGAGGAACTGGCCGAATACGGCGCGCTGGCGCTGCTCGTGACTGCGGTGGGCATCGTCATCTACCTCTGGATCCGCTTCGAATGGCGCTTCGGCCTCGCCGCGATCATCGCCAACCTGCACGACGTGATCATCATCCTGGGATTCTTCGCCCTGTTCCAGTGGGAATTCTCCCTGCCGGTGCTGGCGGCGGTGCTCGCGGTGCTCGGCTACTCGGTGAACGAATCGGTGGTGGTATTCGACCGGGTACGGGAAAACTTCCGCAAGATGCGCAAGGCCCCGGTGCCCGAGGTGATCGACAGCGCCATCACCGGCGTCATCTCGCGCACCATCATCACGCACGGCTGCACCCAGGCCATGGTCACCACCATGCTGCTGTTCGGCGGACCGGCGCTGCACTACTTCGCGCTCGCCCTCACCATCGGCATCTG
>JANMYI010000175.1:0-7698 GCA_031381955.1 Burkholderiales bacterium | reverse complement strand
GACATCGTGCATGAGCTGCGCGGGCACATTGGTGCTTCCCGTGGGGCTCCTGTCAAGGCAGTGGCGCCATGAACAAGAATTTAGAGCGCGCCGCGCCGTTCATTGCCACCGCAATTTTGCTCGTGCTGTGGCAGGCGGTGTGCTGGTTGTTTTCGCTGCCCGACTTCATCTTCCCCAGCCCGTGGACGATCGGCCAGTCGATGATCGAATTCGCCGGCCCCTTGCTCGAAGCCGCCTGGAAGACCTTCTGGGTCACCATGCTGGGCTTTGGCATTTCGATCGTGGTGGGCGTGATGCTGGGCTTTTTGGTGGGCTCTTCGCGCATGGCCTACGCCGCGATCTACCCGCTGCTGGTGGCCTTCAACGCGGTGCCCAAGGCCGCCGTGGTGCCAATCCTGATTGTCTGGTTCGGCATTGGCGTGGGGCCGGGCGTGATCACGGCGTTCCTGATTTCGTTCTTCCCCATCACGGTGAACATCGCCACCGGCCTGGCCACGCTGGAGCCCGAGCTGGAAGATGTGCTGCGCGTGCTGGGCGCCAAGCGCTGGGACGTGCTGGTGAAGGTGGGCCTGCCGCGTTCGATGCCGTACTTCTACGCTTCGCTGAAGGTGGCCATCACGCTGGCCTTCGTGGGCACGGTGCTGGCCGAGATGACGGCGGGTGACTCCGGCATCGGCAACCTGATGCAAACCGCGGGCAGCCAGCAGCGGCTGCCGCTGGCCTTTGCCGGGCTGGTGGTGATCGGCGTCATGGCCATGGCGATGTACGAGTTCTTCTCGCTGGTTGAAAAACGCACCACGGGCTGGGCGCACCGCGGCTCGCAAAGCGGCTGAAAACGCCAAATCCTGCCTATACCACCGGGTACAGGATCGCCCCGCTTGCCGGGGCTTTTTCTTTGGCTACAGTCGCCCACCCACCACGTGGGCCAACAAAGGAGTGAGTTATGGGAATCATGAGTTTCATCAAGAGCGCCGGCGAGAAGCTGTTCGGCATGGGCGAGGCCAAGGCCGCTGAGGTGGCGAAAACCACCCCAGAAGACGTGGCGCGCATGAACGGCGCCGCGGCCGACGCGATTGCGGCTTACATCAACAAGATGAACCTGGCCATCGAAGGCATGACCGTGGAGGTGGACGCCGCGCAAGGCGCGGTCACCATTGCCGGCGTGGCGGCCGACCAGGCGACCAAGGAAAAGGCCGTGCTGTGCTGCGGCAACGTGCACGGCGTGTCCAGCGTGAACGACATGCTGACCGTGGCCGAGCCGGCTGACGAGTCGCAGTGGCACACCGTGGTCAGCGGTGACACGCTGTCGAAGATCTCCAAGGAGTTCTACGACTCGCCCAACAAGTACATGCAGATCTTCGAGGCCAACAAGCCGATGTTGAGCCACCCCGACAAGATCTACCCCGGGCAGATGCTGCGCATTCCGCCCGACGCGGCTTAACGCAGGTTCGTGGCTGAGCGCAGCGCCGACACGGCGCCGGCGCCCACCGCGGCGCCGAAGCGCTTGGCCAGGCGCTCGGCGACATTCTCCTTGGGGGTGTAGTCGATCACCTCCTCGGCCTTGACCACGTCGCGAGCCACGTGGTCGAGGTTGCCGAACTTGTCGGCCAGGCCGTTCTTCACCGCCTCTTCGCCGTTCCAGAACAGGCCCGAGAAGGTTTCGGGTGTTTCGTTCAGGCGCTTGCCGCGGCCTTCGCGCACAACGCGAATGAATTGCTGGTGGATCTGGTCGATCATGGCCTTGGCGTAGGCGGTCTGCTTTTCGTTCTGCGGCGAGAACGGGTCGAGCATGCCCTTGTTTTCACCGGCGGTGAGCAAGCGCCGCTCGATGCCGAGCTTGTCCATCAGGCCGGTGAAACCAAAGCCGTCCATCAGCACACCGATCGAGCCCACCAGGCTGGCCTTGTCGACAAAAATTTCATCGGCCGCCACGGCAATGTAGTAAGCCCCCGAGGCGCACAGCTCCTCGACCACGGCGTACACCTTTTTGTTGTGCTTGAGCTTCAGGCGTTTGATTTCGTCATACAAGATGCCGGCCTGCACCGGGCTGCCGCCGGGTGAATTGATGCGCAACACCACGGCCTGGGCGTTGCTCTCTTCAAAAGCATTCTTCAGTGCACCGATCAGGTGTTCGGCACTGGCCTCGGTGTCAGGGGCGATCTCGCCGCGCACTTCGATCAGCGCCGTGTGCGGCCCACCGGGCGTGTGGCCGGAGCCGCGCTGGACAAACAAGGCCAGCAACACGAACAGCGCCAGGCCCAGCCAGGCCAGGCGAAAGAACAGGCGCCAGCGGCGCTCGCGACGGCGCTCACGCAGCAGCTCGCGGGCCACGCGCTCCAAGCCGGATTCCAGGGCACCGGGCAGCGGCGCGGCAGAAGCCGGCATGGTCCAGGGCGGCTCGCCGGCGGGCGGGGTGAAAGGGTCGAGGTCGGTCAAGCGGGGCTCCCTGGGGGTGGCTGGTTTGCGTTGTTCAGTACGGCTGCGTGAGGCGTGAGCTGCGAGTCAGGATACCAATACACGCGGCCGTCGCGCTCCTGCACCGCCACGGGCTTCAGGCGGCCGCGCCCACAGGGCCCGCCGACGCAGCGGCCATCAGCCGGCTCGTAAGTGGCGCCGTGGAGGGAACAGATGATGAAGCGCTGGTCGGCGTCCAGAAACTCACCCGGCTGCCAATCCAGCTGCACCGGCACGTGCGCACAACGGTTGAGATAAGCCACGACCCGGCCGTCGTAGCGCATGGCAAAGGCGGTGACGGGTTGGCTGTACTCGCGCAGCTCGAACAGCAGCGCCCGGCCCTTTTCGCGCAGCTCACTGCCCAGGCACAGCAACTGGCCGGCAGGCGTGGCGGCGGGGGTGGCGGCAGCTTCAGCCATGCGCCAGCAGCCAGGCGTGCAACTCGGCCGGCGTGTGCGCCACGTGCAGGGGCGAAAAATGCGCAAAGCCTTCGGCGTCGTGCGCGCCGTAACTCACGGCCACGCAAGGCACGCCGGCGTTCACCGCCAGTTGCAGGTCGTGCGTGGTGTCGCCGATCATCAGCGTGCGCTGCGGCGTGACCTGCAACTCCTCCATGAGCTCATGCAGCATGCGCGGGTGCGGCTTGGAGGCGGTTTCATCGGCGGTGCGGGTGGCGTCGAAGAGGCCATGCAGCTGCGCACTGCCCAAGGCTTCATCAAGCCCACGGCGGCTCTTGCCGGTGGCCACCGCCAACCGGTGCGCCCGCGCCTTGAGCGCATGCAGCATGGGCAAGGTGCCGTCGAACAACACCAGCTCATGCTGGCTGGCCAGATAGTGGTGGCGATAGCGCTGCGCCAGCTCGGGGTAGCGTTCGCGCGCCAGTTCGGGCGCGGCATGGGCCAGGGCATCGTGCAGCCCCAGGCCGATGACCCAGGCTGCGCGCTCCTTGCTGGGCACGGCGGCGCCGACGTCGCGGCAGGCCGATTGGATGCACTGCACGATCAGGCCGGTGGAATCGAACAGGGTGCCGTCCCAGTCGAAGGCGATGAGGTCAAACTTCAACGGCGTCACTGGACTGCCCTGCGCACTGCGTGCTTCGGGATGAGCGCTTGGGAGCGGCCCGACGCGCTCATGCGGCCCTTAGAAACTGTTCAAAGTCCGCCGGCAGGGGCGCCTGCAATTCGATGCGCTCGTCACTGGCCGGGTGCGCAAAGCCCAGCCTGCGGGCATGCAGCAACAGGCGCTGCACCTGCCCGCCCTTGGCCAAGGCCTTGTTCAACGCGAAGTCGCCGTACTTGTCGTCACCCACGATCGCATGACCCAGGTGCGCCAGGTGCACGCGAATCTGGTGCGTGCGGCCGGTCTTGAGCGTCACGTCGAGCAAGCTGTAGCCGCCCACGCTGCGCACCAGCCGGGCCAGGGTGATGGAACGCTTGGCCTGGACATCGGCAGCGTGGCTGGTGCGCACGCGGCGTTCTCCTTCCGCGGTGAGGTACTTGTGCAACGGTACGTCGATCACGGTTTGCCCAGGCGCAAAGTGGCCGCTCACGATCGCGGCATAGGTCTTGTCGGTGCTGCGGTCGCGGAACTGGTCTTGCAACTGGGTCAGCGCACTGCGCTTCTTGGCCAGCAGCAGCACGCCCGAGGTGGAACGGTCGAGCCGGTGCACCAGTTCCAGGAACCGCGCCTGCGGCCGCGCCGCGCGCAACTGCTCGATCACGCCGAAGCTCACGCCGCTGCCGCCGTGCACGGCCACGCCGGCAGGCTTGTCAATCGCCAACAGGTGCTCGTCTTCGTACAGCAGCGTGAATTCGCGTGCCGGGGCCGCCGCGGCGGCGGGTTGAGGCGGCGCCATGCGCACCGGGGGAATGCGCACCAGGTCGCCGCTGGCCACGCGGGTGTCGGCATGCGCGCGTCCTTTGTTGATGCGCACCTCGCCGCTGCGGATGACGCGGTAGACATGCGTCTTGGGCACGCCCTTGAGCACATGCAGCAGGAAGTTATCGAGCCGCTGCCCGGCACTGTGCTCATCCACTTCCAGCAGCCGCGCCGCGGGCGGTGTGGCCGCACAGATGACGGCTGAAGGGGCCCCAGATCCCCGGGGGGCGGGTGGTTTGGCCCCTATAATCCGTTGCTCCACGACTGTGCTGTAAGTGCTTGATTTGCCGGAGTCTACCCGGGCGGTACCAAGCAGGTTGTGGGCGAGGGCCTTATGGTGAGGTGCCTCGAAAAGGTGATGCAACGCCTGATAGGTGGCGGTGCGGGCCACGGTCCCCAAGTGACGCGGCAGCCCGGCGCACAGGCGCACGAGAGACGCAAGAACAACCCGCCCGTTTCAACGGGCACCCGAAAATTCCTGATGCCAGGCAGCCCACTCAAGCCAGCCTGGCCTCTACCGCGTTCAGCAAGCTCGCTGCAACAGCACATGCCCGCCCTGCTTCCACCCCATGCCTCACGCGCACGCCACCGGTCTTGCACCGGCCAGGCTGCTGCGCGCTGGGCTGCGCCACCCGCGCAGCAGCCATGGCCCGGAGCATGCCGGGCCGCTGCGCCCAGCCGCGCTGACACGCACGCGCCAACGCTGCACACCTGATGGCCGGCACCCTTGCCAGCCTGATCTGCGCAGTCCAGGGCGATTCGAGCCAAGGGTTCTGACAGCGCCTCTTTCGCATCGTTAAGCCGGCGCGGCGTGCAAGCCGCACGGCATGACCGAATGCACCGCGGCTGAAAACGCGGCGCGGCGAGAGGAGTTCGAATGAAGCGCATGTTGATCAATGCCACGCAGCCCGAAGAGCGGCGCCTGGCGATCGTTGAAGGCCAGAAGCTGGTCGATTTCGAAACCGAGATCGAGGGCCGCGAGCAACGCAAGGGCAACATCTACAAGGCGGTGGTGACGCGGGTCGAGCCCTCGCTCGAAGCCTGCTTTGTCGATTACGGCGAAGACCGCCACGGCTTCTTGCCGTTCAAGGAAATCTCGCGCAACTACTTCCGCGACGGTGTTGATGTGCGCACCGCGCGCATCCAAGACGCCATTCGCGACGGCGACTCACTTCTGGTGCAGGTTGAAAAGGAAGAGCGCGGCAACAAGGGTGCCGCGCTCACCACCTTCGTCAGCCTGGCCGGGCGCTACCTGGTGCTGATGCCGAACAACCCGCGCGGTGGTGGTGTTTCACGCCGCATCGAAGGCGAAGACCGCGAAGAGCTGAAGGAAAACCTCGACCAACTCGAATATCCCAAGGGCATGAGCCTGATTGCCCGCACCGCCGGCATTGGGCGCAGCGCGCCCGAGCTGCAGTGGGACCTGAACTACATGCTCAAGTTGTGGACGGCGATCGACGACGCCTCCAAGGGTGGCAAGGGTGCCTACCTGATCTACCAGGAAAGCTCGCTCGTGATTCGCGCCATCCGCGACTACTTCACGGCCGACATTGGCGAAATCCTGATCGACACCGACGACATCTTCGATCAGGCCAAGCAGTTCATGAACCACGTGATGCCGGAAACGGCAAATCGTGTCAAACGTTATCGCGACGACGCGCCGCTGTTCAGCCGCTTCCAGATCGAGCACCAGATCGAGACCGCGTTCAGCCGCACCGTGAACCTGCCTTCGGGCGGCGCCATCGTGATCGACCACACCGAGGCCTTGGTCTCGGTGGACGTGAACTCGGCGCGCGCCACGCGCGGCAGCGACATCGAGGAAACCGCCACCCGCACCAACCTGGAAGCGGCCGACGAGATTGCGCGCCAGATGCGCCTGCGCGACCTGGGCGGGCTGATCGTGGTCGACTTCATCGACATGGAAGAGAGCAAGAACCGGCGCGAGGTGGAAGGCCGCCTGCGCGACGCCTTGCGCAGCGACCGCGCCCGCGTGCAAGTGAGTGCGATCAGCAAGTTCGGCCTGCTTGAACTCAGCCGGCAGCGCCTGCGCCCGGCGCTGAGCGAAGGCAGCCACATCACCTGCCCGCGCTGCAATGGCACCGGCCACATCCGCGACACCGAATCTTCCGCCCTGCAGATCTTGCGCATGGTGCAGGAAGAGGCGATGAAGGAAAACACCGCGGCCGTGCATGTGCAGGTGCCCGTGGAAGTGACCAGCTTCTTGCTCAACGAGAAGCGCACCGAAATCACCAAGATCGAACTCAAGCAGCGCCTGACCGTGCTGCTGGTGCCGAACAAGCACCTCGAGACGCCTAACTACAAACTTGAGCGGCTGCGCCACGACGACCCGCGGCTGGAGAACATCCGCGCCAGCTACACGATGATCGAGGAGCCCGAAGACGAGGTTTCGATCAGCCGGCGTGAAAAGTCAGTCAAGCCGCGCCAGGAACCGGTGATCAAGGGTGTCTTGCCCGATCAGCCCGCGCCGCCACCGGCGCCCGTGGTGCCGCCCCCGGCACCCGTGGTGGTGGCACCGGCCCCGGCACCCGCCGCGCCGGTGCTGGCTCCCGCGGCAGCAGGTGGCTTCTTTGGCTGGTTGAAAAAGGTGTTTGGCGGCAGCAGCGATGAGCCCGCCACCCAGGCCACCCCAACGCAGGCCTCGGCCAACACAGCCGCCTCGGCGGAGCCGGCGCGCAAGGAGCGTGATGGCCAGCGCGGTGAGCGGCGTGGCGAAAAGACCGAACGTGGCGAGCGTGGCGAGCGCGGTGAGCGCGGCGGTCGTGGTGGCCGCGGCGGCCGTGGCGAAGGCCGCGGGCGTGACGGTCAGCGTGACGGTCAGCGTGATGGTTCACGTGACGGTTCACGTGATGGTCAGCGCGAAGCTCAGCGCGAGGTGCCGCGTGACGGTTCAAACGACGGCCCGCGCGATGCCAGCCGCAACGAGCCGCGCAACAGTCAACCGCGTAGCGAGCTGCGCGCCGAGGTGGCGCCGGCGAATGGCGAGCAAGCGCGCACGCCGCGCACGCCGCGCCCCGACAACCGCCGCCCTGCCCGCAGAGAAGGCGAGGCCGATGCCGCCAGCGGCGTGACCGAACCAGTTGCGGACTTTGCGGAAACCCAACCCAGCCCCGACCAAGTCAAGGGCGAGGGCGGCCGGCGCCGCCGCCGTGGCCGAGGTGGCCGCGACCGCGACGAGACCCGTGCCGACGGCCCGACAGCGGGCAGCGACACCGTTGCTGCCGACGCCGCCAGCACCCTGCTTGAAGGCGATGCGCCGCGCGGCGACGGCCCCGATGCCGCGCCGGCTGAGGGCGAGCACGAAGGCGAGCGCGAAGGTGGGCGCCGCGGCCGCGGCCGCGGCCGGGG
>JANMYI010000090.1:0-9583 GCA_031381955.1 Burkholderiales bacterium | reverse complement strand
TGCTGGCGCTGGTGCACGAGATCATCGCGCTGGGTTTGTACGACCGCGACTTTCTGGCCCGCTACACCAACGCCGGCCAATTGGTGAATCAGAACGAGGGCAGCGACGAGTTCGGTTTGATGGTGCGCGACGCCGAAGGCGATGTCATCAACCCGCTGCGCCCGCACAACTTCATGTGGTGGGACCGGCTGCACGGCCAGCCGGTGGCCGACCACGCCGAAGGTGCCGACCCGGCCTTCTTCGGCAGCTACATCCTGCCTGGCGGCACGCGCGTGAAGCCGGCTTTTCAATTGCTGGAAGAGCGCGTGCGCGAGTGCACGCCCGAGTGGGCTGCGGCCATCACCGGCATCGCCGCCAGCACCATTCGCCGCCTGGCGCATGAGATGGGTATGACGGCGCGCGACCAGACCATCGAGCTGCCCATCGCCTGGGTCGACTGGTGGGGCCGCCACCACAAAAGCGTGACCGGCAACCCGGTGGCGTTTCATGCCATGCGTGGGCTGGCAGCGCACAGCAACGGCTTCCAGACCGTGCGCGCGCTGGCCATTCTGATGAGTTTGCTCGGCACCATCGACCGCCCCGGCGGCTTTCGCCACAAGGCGCCCTACCCGCGCGCGGTGCCGCCCAACGCGCGCCCACCCAAGGGGCCGGGTTCCATCAAGCCCAACACGCCGCTGGATGCGCCGCCGCTGGGCTGGCTCGAATCGCCCGCCGACCTGTGTGTGGACGATGCCGGGGAACCGGTGCGCATCGACAAGGCCTTTTCGTGGGAGCACCCGCTGGCGGCCCACGGGCTGATGCAAAACGTCATCACCAACGCCTGGCGCGGCGACCCTTACCCGATCGACACCCTGCTGCTGTTCATGGCCAACATGGCCTGGAATTCGAGTATGAACACGGGCGAAGCGCGGCGCATGCTGGCCGACAAGCGCGAAGGCTCGGGCAAAGACAGCGGCGAGTACAAGATTCCGTTCATCGTGGTGTGCGACACCTTTCAATCGGAGATGACGGCGTTTGCCGACTTGATCCTGCCCGACACGACTTACCTCGAACGTCATGACGTGATGTCGCTGCTCGACCGGCCCATCAGCGAATTCGACGGCCCGTGTGATTCGGTGCGCGTACCGGTGCTGCCGCCGCTGGGCCAATGCAAGCCGTTTCAAGAGGTGCTGGTGGAGCTGGCGTCGCGCCTGAAGCTGCCCGCCTTCACCACGCCCGAGGGCACGCGCAAGTACCGCGACTACCCCGACTTCATCGTGCGCTACGAAACCGCGCCGGGCTCGGGCATCGGCTTCCTGAGCGGCTGGCGCGGCGAAGACGGCAGCCAAAGCTTGCGCGGCGCACCCAACCCCAGGCAGTGGGAGATGTACGCCGCCAACAACTGCGTGCACCAGCATGTGATGCCGCCCGAATACCGCTACATGCGCAACTGGAACCGCGGCTACATGCAATGGGCGCAAAAGGTGGGGCTGCGGCGCGACAACGACCCCATCGTCATCCACCTCTATTCAGAATTCATCCAGCGCTTTCGGCTGGCTGCGCAGGGCAAGGGCGAAGGCCGCAAGCCGCCACCGCACCTGCGCGCGCGGGTGGAACGCTACTTCGACCCGTTGCCGTTTTGGTACCCCGCGCTGGAAGTCCAAGCCAGTGACCTGGAACGTTACCCTCTGGCCGCCGTGACGCAGCGGCCGATGGCGATGTACCACTCCTGGGATTCGCAAAACGCCTGGCTGCGCCAGATTCACCCCAGCAACGCGCTGTTCGTCAACCCGGCCACGGCGCGCGCGCAAGGCATTGCTGACGGCGCCTGGATGTGGGTGGCCTCGCAGTGGGGCAAGGTGCGCTGCGTGTGCCAGTACAGCGAAGCGGTGGAGCCAAGCACCGTGTGGACCTGGAACGCCATCGGCAAGGCCAAGGGCGCCTGGGCCTTGAGCGACGACGCCAACGAAAGCGAGCAAGGCTTCTTGCTCAACCATTTGATCAGCGAAGAACTGCCGGCCGTTGCGCTGGGCCAGCGCGCCGCGAACGCCGACCCGATCACCGGCCAGGCCGGGTGGTACGACGTGCGCGTGCGCATCTACCCCGCTGCGGCCGACGAGCCCCAGCAAACCTGGCCGCAGTTCAACACGGTGTCGGCGCTGCCCGGCACCGCCGCGAAGGTGCCACGTTGGCGCGCCTGGTTTGCGGGCAAGGCGGAGTTGCCATGACTCAGTTGGCCCTGGTGATCGACCTGAACGTCTGCGTGGGTTGCCACGCGTGCGTGACGAGCTGCAAGCAGTGGAACACCTCGGGCAGCGCCGGCCCGCTGGCTGATGAGAACGCCTACGGCGCCAACCCGGTGAGCGCGCTGTTCAACCGCGTGCTGAGCTTCGAAGTGGGCGAGTACCCGGCCACGCAGACCGTGCACTTCCCCAAGAGCTGCCTGCACTGCGAAGACCCACCCTGCGTGCCGGTGTGCCCCACGGGCGCCAGCTACAAGCGCAAGGAAGACGGCATCGTGCTTGTGGACTACGACAAGTGCATCGGCTGCAAATACTGCGCCTGGGCCTGCCCGTACGGCGTGCGCGAACTCGACGAAAAGCGCCAGGTCATGACCAAGTGCACCCTGTGCGTCGACCGCATCCACGACCAGGCCTTGCCGGCAGCCGAACGCAAGCCGGCCTGCGTGCTGGCCTGCCCCACCAGCGCGCGCTTGTTCGGCGATGTGCACGACCCCGAATCCGAAGTGTCAACCGCCATTCGTGAGCGCGGGGGCTATGCGCTGATGCCCGAAGCCGGCACCCGCCCCGCCAACCACTACCTGCCGCGGCGCAAGGCTGAAGCACGCATCGACGCGCAGCAACTCGTGCGCGAGCGCAACCCCTTGCGCGTGGAAGGCCTGGAGCCCGCAGCGGGCGCGGCGCCGCTCTCGGCCGACTGGGAACATTGATCGAGGCCTCTGGTTGAACCCGCCCTGGTCGATGATCATCTTCACCACGCTGGCCGGCACCGGCCAGGGGTTGTTTCTGGCCCTCGTGGGCGTGGACGCCGCCGCGCGCCTGGGGCTGTTACCTGCGCAAGGTGCCACGCTGTTCACGGCCGGCGCGGCCGTGGTGCTGCTGCTGTGCGGCGCGGGGCTGGTGGCCGCCAGCTTTCACCTCGGCCACCCCTTGCGCGCCTGGCGCGCGGCGGCCATGTGGCGCACGTCGTGGCTGTCGCGCGAGGTGATCGTGCTGCCCATCTTCATGGCGGTGGTGCTGGCCTGGGGGCTGGCGCAGCGGCAGGCGCCGCCGCACTGGGCGCTGGGCGCAACAGGCGCCGCGCTGGCCCTGCTGCTGTACCTGTGCACCGGCATGATCTACGCCGCGGTGGCGGTGATGCGCCAATGGGCCACGCCGCTCACGCCGCTAACGTTTGGCTTGACTGGCATCGCCTCGGGCCTGCTGGCGGCCACGGCGTTGGCCGGCTGGATCGCACCTGCGCAGGCAACGGTGCTGGCCGGCTCGGCCCTGTTGGCCACCGCCGTGGCCGCGCTGGCCCGCGCGGGCACGATGTGGCGCAACGCGCACCTGGCGACAGGCACCACGCTGCAAACGGCCATCGGCCTGCGCCACCCGCGCATCCTGCCCAGCGCGCCGGGGGCGATGGGCGCCATGGGTGCAATCGGCGGCGCATTCAACCTGCGCGAGTTCTTGCACGGGCGCAGCGCTAACGCCGTGACGCGCGTGCGGCTGGCGGCGCTGCTGTTGGGCGCACTGATACCCGTGGCCATATTGGGGCTGCTCGCGCGGCACCCACCGGCAGCGGCTGTGACGGCGCTGCTCCTGGTGCAATTCGCAGGCATGTTGGCCGACCGCTGGCTGTTCTTCGCTGATGCGCAGCACCCGCAGAATCTGTATTTCGGCGGCCGCCCTTAAGACAAGATCTCACCCAACGCGGCAAATTCATTCAACAAAGCGAGTGCGCGTTTCGGCGGCACAGCTCGCTCGCCACTCATCCAAATCGGCTGGGTACCCCAAACTGGCGACACTAGCCCGGATCACTACTGTCCGGTTAAATGAACTTCAACGAGCCTGAGATCAAGCATTGGCGGGGGCTGTAGACCGATTTTGTTTGGTGCCGACTTGAAGTTTTGTCCGTCAAAACCGCGTACTTTCCCAGGCTTGACAGCTTCTGGGAGCGCACTTGTACGCCGGCAAAACCTTGTTCGCTCAACTCATGGAGTTCGTGCCCTGGACGAGCTTCACTCGCGTCGTGGATCGCTACGGCGGCAACTCCGGCGTGCGCGCGTTGTCTTGCGCCGAGCAGTTTCGCGCCATCGCGTTTGCTCAATTGACATGGCGTGAGAGCCTGCGCGACATCGAGGCCAGCCTGACTCGCCCGGCCGGCTGAGCAGCGAGTAGCGTGCTCCGAATAGTTTGTGGCCTAGGCTGGCGACGTCCATTCGTCGCACTACAACTGCCACACCACCACTTCCTTGATGGCAAGCGCCTGCGCCTCTTCAAACTTGCCTTCGTCTTCGAGGAAGTCGTCGAGCGTCGATCCAACGTGCTTCTTGCTCATGATTTCAGCCAGGTGGCGCTGATTGATGGCTACTTCCCCAGCCCCATCTGCTTACCCACCTCGGTATAGACCTTGATGCGCTCCTGCATGAACGCGTCCATGCGCTCGGTGCCCACGTTCACCAGCTCGAACCCGCTCTTGGCCGCCAGCTCTTTCATCTCGCCTTCAGCATTCAATGCCGCGAACAGATCAGACAAGCGCTTGCGCACATCAGCTGGTGTTGACTTGGGCACACCGATGCCGCGGAACGCGCCATCAACCCAATCGACACCCAACTCTTTGAACGTGGGCACATCAGGCAGAAGCGGGTGGCGCTTGTCCATGGCCACGGCCAGCGCGCGCGCCTTGCCCTTGTTGGCAATGGCAAAGGGCGTATACGTCATGGCGCCATCAACATGCGCGCCCAGCACGGCCAGGCTCAAGTCACCCGTTCCCTTGTACGGCACATAGTTGGTCTTCACGCTGAAAGCCTGGTTCATGCGCTCGTGCGCGGCGTGGTTGGCCGAGTTCTGACCCGAGCCGCCCAGGTTCAATCTACCGGGTTGGTCTTTTGCGGCCTTCAAGAAATCTGCAAAGGTCTTGATGGCACTTTGCTCGGGCACCACCAAGGCGTCGGGCGTGTAGTGGAACCAGAACACCGGCGTCACATCAGCCGTCTTGTATTGCACGTTGCCTTCCATGGGCTGCAACACGGTGTGCGGCAGGTTCACGCCGACGATGTTCATGCCGTCACCGGCCAACTGGTTCATGGTGCTCCACATCAGCGCCCCGCCGGCACCGGCCTTGTACTGGATGATGGTGTCAATGGCCGGGCACTTCTTCTTCAACACCACCTGCTGGTGGCGCGCCGATAAGTCTGATTCACCCCCAGGCGGGAAGGCCTGCCAGTACATCAGGCTCTTGTCGGGGCAAGGTTGGGCTTGAGCCAGCGCGGCAGCGAACAAGGTCAAGCCGATCAGAAGATAACGTTTCATGTGCTGCATCGCTCCAGTTGACTAAATGGCGATTCAGTGCACCCCGCCGCCCAATGGCTTGACGGGCACCTTCAGATGCAAGGTTTCGATCTTGCCGTCTTTGCCCATCACCTCCAGCGTCAGCGGCACCAGGGCGCCGGGCTTCATGGGCAGCTTCAAGTCCATCAGCATCAGGTGGTAGCCGCCGGGCTTGAGCTCCACCATCTTGCCGGCCGGCAATTCAAGCGCCGGCACCTGGCGCATCTTCATGGTGTTGCCGTCCATCTTCATCTCATGGATCTCGGCCGTGCCGGCCATGGGCGTGCGCACCGACACCAACTTGCCGCCCTGCGCCGAAGTGATGCGCATGAACGCCCCGGTGGCCATTTGCTGGCCCACGGTGCCGCGCACCCAGGCCTCGGTGACGGTGGTTTGCGCTTGCGCCGCCGTGACGACCTGGCTGGACAACAAGGCAATAAAGAGGACACGAAACTTCATGTTGAACAACCCCAAGTTGAAATCAAACTGATCGCTGGCTGCGGTCTGCCGCATTTTTCTTTTCTATGGCCTGGCGGGCCTGCTGCCATTCTTCTTCACCCCATTTCAGCAGGCTTGAAAAGTTCCCGCCTGTGCTTTGGTACTGGCCACCGTCGATGGCCACGGTCTGGCCGTTCATGTATTCCGATTGTGGGCACAGCAAGTACACCGCCAGGTTGGCCAGCTCGGGCATGCGCCCGGCGCGCTGCATGGGGTTGCCGGGTTGCGCCTTGTGCTCACCCCCGCCCGGGTTCAGCCGCGCGCTCATGCCTTCGGTGGGGAACAAGCCCGGCGCGATGGCATTGAAGCGGATGCCACGCCCCGCCCATTCAACGGCCAGCGACTGCGTCATCGCATTCAGCCCCGCCTTGGCCATGGCCGAGGGCACGGTGAAGGGCGAGCCGTTCCAGACCCAGGTGGTGAGGATGCTCACCACGCTGGCATGCTGGCCCTGCGCCAGCCAGCGTTTGCCGCAATCGAGCGTGACGAAGAAGCTGCCGCGGAACACGATGTTGGCGATGGCATCAAAGGCGCGCGGCGAGAGGTCTTCGGTGCGGCTGATGAAGTTGCCGGCGGCGTTGTTGATCAGCCCGGTGAGGGCCCCGCCATCGGCCCAGATGGTGTCGAGCATCTCAGTGATGACTTCGGGGTGGCGAATGTCGCAGGCCAGCCCCGTCACCTTGCCACCCCTGCTGGCGGCATGAGCCGCGTTCAGCTCGGCCGCGGTTTGCTCCACCACGGCGCCGCGGCGGCCGCAGATGTAGACCTGCGCGCCCAGCAGCAACAGCGCTTCACTCATCACCCGGCCCAGGCCGGTGCCGCCGCCGGTGACGAGGATGCGCTGGCCTTGCATCAGGCCGGGCTTGAAAGCGAGGTCGTCGAGGTTCATGGCGTTCCCATCAATCAAAAAGTTTGGCGTGCTGCAGGCGCAGTTCGCGCTTGAGCAGCTTGCCGCTGGGGTTCTTGGGCAGGCTGGTGGTAAACACCGCGCGCTTGGGTGCCTTGAAGCTGGCCAACTGCTGGTTGCAATGCGCCAGCACCTGGGCCTCGGTCAAAGCCGCTCCTTCCTTCACCACCACCACGGCCACCACCGCTTCCACCCAGCGCGGATGCGGCAGGCCAATCACGGCGACTTCCGACACGCCCGCCAACTTGTACAGCGCCTCTTCCACTTCACGGCTGGCGACGTTCTCGCCGCCTGTCTTGATCATGTCCTTCTTGCGGTCGACGATGGTGATGAAGCCTTCATCGTCAATCGTGGCCAAGTCACCCGAATGGAACCAGCCGCCTTCGAAGGCGGTCTTCGTGCGCTCGTCATCATGAAAGTAGCCTTGCATGAGCTGGGGTGAGCGGTGCACCACTTCGCCCACTTCGCCCGGCGCCACATCAAGCATCGCATCATCGACCACGCGGGTCTCCACGTTCAACACCGCGCGCCCGCACGAGCCGGGTTTGCGCAGTTGGTCATCGGGCCCGAGCATGGTGGCCAGCGGTGCGATTTCGGTTTGGCCATACAGGTTCCAGAACTGCACGTTGGGCAAGCGCCGGCTCAACTCGCGCAGCACCTCCACCGGCATGATCGAAGCACCGTAGTAGCCCTTGCGCAGCGCGCTCAAATCAGTTTGGTCGAAGAGTGGCGAGCGCATGAGTGCGATCCACACCGTGGGCGGCGCGAAGAAGGAGGTGATGCGCTGCGCTTGCAGCAACGGCAGCAAATTTTCGGGTGTGGGCAACGCGGTGATGTGGTTGCTGGCGCCGCAATACAGCGCCGGGCCGAGGAACACATCGAGCTGCGCGCAGTGATAAAGCGGCAGCGCATGCAACAGCACATCGCCCTGCGCGATGCTGGCATCCACCAGGCAACTCACGTACTGCCAGGCGATGGCATCGTGCGTGAGCATGGCGCCCTTGGGCAGGCTTTCGGTGCCGCTGGTGTAGACGATCTGCGCCAAGTCGCTGGCCGCCAGCTCGGGTTCGGGCGGTGCGCTCTGGCAGGCGGCCAGGGCATCAAAAGCCGTCATGCCCTCTGCGGGTGCAGTTGGCAATTCGCTGGGCAGCCAGATGAACTCACGCACCGCTGTGCCCTGCGCCGCGGCGCGCGCCAATTCGGCCAGGCCCGAATCGGTGGCCAAAACCTGCGCGCCCGAATGGTCCAGGATGAAACGTGCTTCATCGGGCTTCAACATGAAGTTGATGGGCACCAGCACCGCCCCCAAGCGCGCCAACGCAAAACGCAGCGCCGCGAAGGCGTGCGAGTTGCGCGCCAGCACGGCCACGCGGTCGCCCTTGGCCACGCCGCGCTGCGCCAGGCCGGCGGCCACGCGGGCGCACAGGGCGTCAAACTCGGCATAGGTGTAGTGATGGCTGCCGCAGGCCACGGCCAGCTTGCCCGGCGTGCGCTTGGCGCTGCGGCGCAGCAAGTCGCCCAGGGTTTGGCGGTGGGTGACCGGGGCATGGTGGGAAGCGGGAGTGCTCATCTCTTCATTCCTGTTTGCAAAGTGATGTGATCAGTTAAAGCGCGCGGGCGCCAGCGCTGCCGGCAGCACGCCTTGCTCGCGCAGCAGCTCGGGCAACGGGCGATGCAGCAACAAGCTCTCGGCCAACATGGCCGCGCCGGCCGCGCTTTGTATGCCATAGCCACCCTGGCCGGCGAGCCAGAACAGGTTTGGGCAATGTGCATCATGGCCGACCACCAGTTCGCCATCGGGCGCAAAGCTGCGCAGCCCGGCCCAGGTGCGCGTGGGGCGGCGAATGACCAAGGTGGTCATGGCCTCGATGCGGGCAATGCCGGTGGCGATGTCGATTTCTTCGGGCTGCACATCGTGTGCGGGCACGTCGTCGGCGTTGGCGGGGGAGCCGAGCAGTTGGCCGGCATCGGGCTTGAAGTACCAGCTGTCGTCGATGGCGCACACGGCGGGCCAGTGGCGCGCGTCAACGCCATCGGGCGGTTTGAAGCAAAACGCGCTGCGCCGGCGTGGCTGCACGCCCAGTGGCTTGGCACCCATCATCACCGCCACCGCATCGGCCCAGGCGCCGGCCGCATTCACCACTTGTTCGGCACGCAAGTTTTGGCCGTTGGCAAAACGCAGCGCCCACTCACCGCCCACCTGCTGCGCGGCCACCAGTTCATGCGAAGTGAGCAGCGTGCCGCCATGGCGTTTGAAGCCGCGCAGGCAGCCGCCGTGCAGGGCGTGCACGTCGATGTCCATGGCATCCACTTCAAACAGCGCACCTGCCACTTGCTCGGGCCGCAAACACGGCACACTCGCCAGGGCCTGCTCGCGCGAGCAGCGTTCAAGCACCGTGCCCGTGGCTTGCAACTCGGCTTGAACCCGCTCCAGCATGCTCAACTGCCCCGCTGCCGCGACGTAGAGCACACCACGCGGCGCAAGGATCGGCGTTGGCGTGAAGCCTTCGGGTGGTGCCTCATAGAAGCTGCGGCTGGCCCGCGTCAAGGCCCGCACCATGGGCTGGCCGTAGCTTGCCATGAACATCGCGGCCGAGCGGCCGGTGCTGTGAAAACCGGGCTGCTCTTCGCGCTCGATGAGCAC
>JANMYI010000081.1:0-11148 GCA_031381955.1 Burkholderiales bacterium | reverse complement strand
GCGTGGCCCAGGTGCCCAACGTGCTGGTGATGATCGCCGACACGGCCAGCAAGCTCGGCATCCGGACCGTCAACGACCTGGTGGCCTACGCAAAGGCGAATCCGGGCCGGCTCAACTACGGCTCGGGCGGCAATGGCAGCGCCGGCCACCTGGCCGGCGAGATGTTCAAGGCGCAGGCCGGGGTGTTCATGGTGCACATTCCCTATGCGGGCGGGCCACCGGCGCAACTCGCACTCGTCTCCGGCCAGGTTGATCTGAACTTCGACAACCTGGCTGCGGCGTCGGCCAATATCAAGAGTGGCAAGCTGCGCGCCATCGCCGTGACGACCGCCGCGCGCAGCAGCTTCATGCCCGACGTGCCGAGCATCACCGAAGCCGGTGGCAGCCTGACGCAATTTGATGTCAACACCTGGTTCGGCCTCTTCGCGCCGGCTGGGCTAACGCCTGAAATGACTCAGCGTCTGAACAAGGCCTTTGTCGATGCGCTGGGCAGGCCCGAACTGAAGGCGCGCCTGGCCACCTTGCTGGCCGAGCCGGCCACCACCACGCCGGAACAGTTTGCCGCCTTCGTGCGCGCCGAGCTGGCCAAGTACGAGCGCGTGGTGAAGGCCAGCGGCGCACGCGCTGACTGAGCCAAGGCATCACCCCTTCAACAAGCCCGCGCCAGCGGCAGGTTCAACAGCAGGTTCTGCGGCTTCAGGCGCAGCTGCTCGGCATTCATGGCCAGGCCCAGGTACACCGGCTTGCCGGCCACATCGGCCTGCATTTCGGCCGGGTTCTCGAACTCCAATCGAAACAGGCCAACGAAACGCTGCAAGCCGGCGTCATCCACCGGCGGCCCGGTATAAAGCCTGTTCAGCAGTTCGGTGGCTTCGGCGTCCAGGCCAACATGCCAGCGCCAGCGGGCATCGTCGATGCGCGCCACCGGGCTGATGTGCACCGTCACGCCAAGCAGGTGCGCCACCCAGCGCTGCAGCACGCGCGCCAAGGCGGCCAGGCCTGACTGAGCCGGGGCCAGCGCCACGCTCACGCCGCTGGCCAGTTGCTTGGGAACGCTGGCGGTGATGTCCAGCAAGAAGCGGTGGCGTTCACCGTCGTCCCAGTAATCGAAAGCGTTGGCCTGGGTCAGCACCGCCAGTTGCGCCGGGCGCAGCGGCGCCTTTGCCTCGGCCAAGAGGCGGCCCAGGCTGCCAAAACCACCGCCGTCGCTCAGTTTGCCCAGCGTTTCACTGTCGCCGGCCAGCACACGCCCTTGCTGCAGGGTGATGCGCTGCGGGCGAAACAGCAGCTCGGCGGCGCGGGCCTCCAGTGCGCTGCCCTCGGCTTCAGCAACCCGCGCAAGATGGCTTGGACGATGAGATCAATGAACACGGGCGCGATGGTGATCGCTGCCGGCGCGGAACAGGCCGCAGTAGTAGGCCTGCAGCGTGCCGGCCGCTGCCAGGCCGTCGCGCAGGCGCAAGAACATTTTGTAGTTGGCGCGGGCGTCAGCGTCTTGCACGGCCTGCAACGCTGCCGCCGGCACGGCGGCACCCGGTGCCTGTTGCAGGGCCTGATGCAGGGCCACCTCGGCCGGGCACGACTCGGCCACCAAGGCCAGTTCGGGCCGTGCCAGGATATGGCGCCAATAGGCATCGCTGGGTGCCAGCCACCCGCCCGGGGTGCACTGCAACTGAGTGTGGCCGCAGGCCAGCCAGAAATCGGTCATGTGTCAACAGACTTAACGTTTTAGATCAGCCGCGGCCAACAGCGCCCGGTTGCTCGGGTTGCGCTGCAGGAAACTCTCTCGAAAGGCCTGCGGCACATGCGGCAGCGCCACGCGGCGCACCCATTGCGCGCCATGGGCCAACGCCATCAGCGCCTGGTCACCGTCGCCGCTGGCGTCGAATACCTGCGTGGCCAGCCACCACACCTGGCCGGGGTAGATGTCGGCCGGCTGCACCTGGGCCAGTTGCGGCAGCAGTTCGCGCATCACCGCGGCCGCTTCTTCAACCCGGCCGGCGCGGCTGACGGCCTGCGCGCGCAGCAACCTGGCCTTCAAGGCCACGCCGGCGAATTCAAGCTGCACGGCCAGGCTCAAGGCTTCGTCGATGCGCTGCAGGGTGTGCGCCAGGTCGCCACCGTGTGCGTCTTCCAGCAAGGCGTGCATGCGCACATGCGGGTCGGCGCCGGCACTCAGCTCGGCCAGCGCCTGGCCGATCTGGCCCTGCCCGGAATGCCCCAGCGCGCGCTCCAGGCGCGCCGCCAGCGTGGCGCCACGGGCGCGCACATGGGCGATGGGCGGGGCCTCGTATTGCAGCGCCTGGTGCGCGCGCGTGAACTGGCCCAGGTCGATCAGCAACTGCGCCTTGTGGTTGGCGGCCACGGCCGTCCACACCACCTGCTGGTCGCGCTGAAAGGTGGCCAACGCCGCGTCCAGCCGTTCCAGCGCCTCACCATAGCGACCCACCATGCCGCAGTAAAGGCCGACGTAGGTTTCCACCACCGCGCCCTCGGGGCCGCCGGTGCTGCCCAGTTGCGCCTGCAGGGCCAGCGATTGCCGGGCCAGATCGAGCGCCTCGGGCACGCGGCCCAAATTGCCGCTCACGGTGGCCAAGTTCGATGTGAGCGTGGCCAGTTCGGCCAGGTCGCCCAAGGCTTGCGCGTTGACTATCGCCTGGCGCAGCGCATGGGCGGTGTCGCGCAGGCGGCGGGCGCCGTTCAGCACATAGGCATAGTCGGCCCAGAAGCGGCCGCGCTGCTCGGGCGTGGCGCCTTGCTCAATCAGCTCGCGGTAAGGCTCGATGATGGCCAGCGCTTCCACCGCGTGGCCCGCCAGCGCCAGCCCCACCGCATGCAACCGCGCGGCGTTGAAGCCGGGCCAGGGTGAGTCAGCCTGGCGCAGCAGCGTGCCGGCCTGCACCGCGGCGGCGATGCCGGTCTGATGATCCGCCGCCATCAGTGCGGCGTTGGCGCGGGCGATGAGTGCGGCGGCGCGCTGGCCGTCGGTCCGGGCCGCGGCCAGCAGCTCGTCGATCACCGCGTTGGCCTGCGTCACGCCTTGCACGACGATGCGTGAGTCGATGCTCTGGCAGCGCGCATCAAAGGCCAGTTCGGGCGCACCCGCCTGGTCGAACGCCAGCGCCGCGGCGCGCCAATGCTCCACCTCGTGCCGGCGCTGCGAGGCGTTTTGCGCGCGCCGCGCCGCCGCCACGTAGGCCTGCCCCGCCAACAACCATTGCGCCGCGCCGGCCCAATGCGGCGCCACGCATTCAGGCTGTGCGCCACGCGCAACCAGGTGCTGGGCTATGCGCTGGTGCAGCAGTTGTGCAATGGGGGTGGGCACCGAGGCCAGCGTGGCTTCGAAGATCAAGTCGTGAGCGAAGGCGCCGTCGCGAATGACTTGCGCGGCTTCAAGTTCGCGCCACGGTTCGGTGATGTCGAGCGGGTGCGCTTCGAGCACCGTGGCGGCCAGGTCGGCCGTGAAGTCAGGGCCCGCCAGGGCGGCCACGCGGGCCAGGCGCAACGCCTCACTCGACAGTTGCGACAGCCGCCGTTCGACCAGCGCGCTCACGCTCACCGGCTGCGGCAGCCGTGCGCCCGGCGCCAAGGCCAGCGCCTGGCCCGACAAGACCATGTCTTTCAGCGTTTCGAGCGCGAACATCGGGTTGCCACCGGTGTGCTTCAACAGCGCCGCCGCCAGGCCTGCGTTGGCCAGCTCGCCAAGATCTAACGATTCAATAAAGCCAGCCAGTTGCGGCAGATCCAGCGGCTGCAAGGCCACGGCTTCGAGCCGGCCCACCTCTTCAAGTGCGCGGCGCATTTGCAGGGCCGCCGCGGCCGCGGCGCTGGGCCTTTGCGCCAGGCCCCAGCGCAGCCCGGCCAGCGCATTGGATTGCACGAGCGATTGCAGCAGCTCGACGCTGGCATCGTCGGCAAAGTGCAAGTCGTCGACGATCACCGCTTGCAGCCCGGCCGCCGCGGCGCCGGCCAGCGTGGCCTGCACGGCGTTTTGCAGCAACAGCTTTTGCGCCTCGCCCGCCAGCGTGACGGCAGCGCCCAGCTCGGGCAGCACCAGGGCCAACTCTTGCGCGCGCCCCAGCGTCAACGCCACCGCGTGGGCGGCCAGCACGGCGCGCAGCAAGCGGGCCAGCACGGCGTAGGCGATGCCGGCGTCACCCGGGCGAGCCTGCACGCTGACCAAACCGGCGCGTGCAGCGGAAAACTCATGCAGCAGCCGGCTCTTGCCGATGCCGGCCTCGCCCACCACCAGGAACAGGCGCTGCGTGGCCCAGGCGTGTTCCAGCGCCAGCAGTTGCGCCTGGCGGCCCACCAAGCGCGGCGGGCGCATCAGGCTGGCCGGCGCCACGGCGCGGCGCGCCGGCAGCGCGTTGGCGCCACGTTCGATGGTGGCCAATAGCTCGATGGTTTCGGCCGACGGGCGCACGCCGAGTTCGTCTTTCAGGCGCTGCTCAAATTGTTCAAACGCCGCAATGGCCGCGGCGCGGTCACCACGCAGGTAATGCAGGCGCATCAAGCGGCGTTGCGCATGCTCGGCGAGCGGGTTGCTTTCGAGCAGGCGCTGCGCATACACCAGGCCGCGCGCCACCTCGCCAGCGCGCTCGCACTGCGCCGCTGCGGCCGACAGGGCGGCATCGCGCCGCTCGCGCCACTTCTGGCGCTCGGCGGCGAGCCATTCGGCCAGGTCGGGCAAGTCGGCAAAGCTCAGGTCGCCCAGCAATTCGGCCGCCCCGGCTTGCTCGTCATGTGCCAGGCGTTGCAGGGTGGCTTCCAGGTCGGTGCACAGCGCGGCATCGAGCTGCACCATGACCACGCTGCTGACCAACGCGGTGCCGGCGCTGCGGCGCAGGCGGAACAGCCGCTGGCGCAGGCTGGTGACAGCCTGCTGCGCCCCGGCGCCGGGCCACAGCAGCGCGGCCAGGTGGTCGGGCTTGATCGGCCCGGCCAAGGCCACCACGGCCAGCAAGGCGGCGTCTTTCGGGCGCAAGGTCAGCGCCGCCTGCCCACCCGGGCGGATGAGGCAGGGCGGGCCCAGCAGGCGCAGTTCCCACGCCGGCGTTGCGGGCGTGGCGGGCAGGGGTGCAGACATGCGGTGCGGTGCCATGGCCCGGGTATAGCCCCGGGCCGTTACCGCGAGGTTACTGCGCCGCGCCGCGGCGCCGCGGCGTGGCGTGGCGCGGAGTGCGATCTATTCGCCCAGGTACGCCGCTCGCACCTTGGGGTCGTTCAACAAGGCTTTGGCCGGGCCGTTCATGGTGATCTCGCCCGACTCCATGACGTAGCCGCGATCAGCCAGGTTGAGTGCCCGGCTGGCGTTTTGCTCCACCAACAAAATCGTGGTGCCCAGGGCATGGATGGTTTGCACCACCTCGAAGATTTTGTCGACCATGATCGGGCTCAGGCCCATGCTGGGTTCGTCCATCAACAGCACCTTGGGTCGGGCCATCAGCGCACGGCCCATGGCCAGCATTTGCTGTTCGCCGCCGCTCATGGTGCCGGCGAGTTGCGCGCGGCGCTCCTTCAGGCGCGGGAAGGTGATGAAGACCTTGTCCATGTCGGCCTGCACCTCGTTGTCGTTGCGCACGAAGGCGCCCATGAGCAGGTTTTCGGTGATCGTCATGCGCGTGAAGCAGCCACGCCCTTCGGGCACCATGATCAGGCCTTGCTTGACCAGGTCCCACGCGCCCTGGCCCTTGATGCTCCTGCCCATGAACAAAATCTCGCCATTGGCCACCGGCTGCAAGCCGGTGATGGCCTTCAGCGTGGTGGTCTTGCCCGCGCCGTTGGCGCCGATCAAACTGACGAGTTCACCGGCACGCACTTCGAAGCTGACACCTTTGACGGCCTGGATGCCGCCGTAGGCCACCTTCAGGCCCTGAACTTCGAGCATTGCGCTGCTGGCCATGTTTCATCGCTCCGTTCAATGTGCCTTGTGGCCCGCGCCAAGGTAAGCCTCGATGACCTTTTCGTTGCGCTGCACGTCATATGGCGTGCCTTCGGCAATTTGCTTGCCGTAGTCGAGCACGGTGACACGGTCGCACAAGCCCATCACCAGCTTCACATCGTGTTCGATCAGCAAGATGGTGCTGCCGTCTTTGCGGATGCGGTCGATCAATTCGCGCAGCACGACTTTTTCAGTCGCGTTCATGCCGGCGGCGGGTTCATCGAGGGCAATGAGCTTGGGCTCGGTGGCCAGGGCGCGGGCGATTTCAAGGCGGCGCTGGTCGCCATAGCTCAACGTGCGCGCCTTGTATTCGGCGTAGCGGCCGATGCCCACGTAGTCGAGCAGCTCCTGCGCGCGTTGCGCAATGGCCGCCTCTTCCGCCTTGAAGCCGGCCGTGCGAAACACCGCGCCGAAGAGGCCGGAATGCGTGCGCACGTGGCGCCCGACCATGACATTTTCAAGCGCCGTCATTTCGGCAAACAGGCGGATGTTCTGGAACGTGCGCGCAATGCCGGCCTTGGCCACTTCATGCACGGCGCTGGGGCGATAGATCTTGCCGCCGAGCTCGAACGTGCCGGAATCGGGCTCGTACAGCCCGGTGAGCACGTTGAAGAAGGTGGTTTTGCCGGCGCCGTTGGGGCCGATCAGGCCGTAGATCTGGCCGGGCTCGATGCGCAGGCCGACGTCAGACAAAGCTTGCAGGCCGCCGAAGCGCTTGGAGACACCCGCGACGTTCAACACTGAAGTCATGCTGCGGGCCCCTTCACTTGCCCGCCACGGGCTGCGGCGCGGCCTTGCCATGCTCAGGCGTGGGCCACAGGCCGCGCGGGCGCGCCAGCATGACAGCGATCATGGCCAGGGCCACCAGCAACTGGCGCAAGATTGAAGCATCGAGCCGGCCGTCGGTCATGGCCTGCAGACCGCCGCCCACGTAGCGCAGCACCTCGGGCAAGGCGGCCAGCAACAAGGCACCGACGATCACGCCCGGGATGTGGCCAATGCCGCCCAGCACTACCATGGCCACGATCATCACCGACTCTTGCAGCGAAAAAGACTCCGGCGAAATGAAGCCCTGGAAGGTGGCGAACATGGTGCCCGAGACACCGCCGAAGGTGGCGCCCATGCCGAAGGCCAGCAGCTTCAAGTTGCGCGTGTTGATGCCCATCGCCTTGGCCGCGATTTCGTCTTCACGAATCGCCATCCAGGCGCGGCCGATGCGCGAGCGCTCTAACCGATAGCACAACACGACGCTGAAGATCACCAGCGTGAGGAACAAGTAGTAGTACATCGACACCGACGCGAACTCAATGCCGAAGAAGGTATGCGCCTTGCCGAAGCTGAAGCCGAAGATGCTCACCGGGTCAATCTGCGCCAGGCCTTTGGGGCCGTTCGTGATGTTCACGGGCGCATCGAGGTTGTTCAGGAACACGCGGATGATTTCGCCAAAGCCCAGGGTGACGATGGCCAGGTAGTCGCCACGCAATTTGAGCGTGGGCGCGCCCAGCAGCACGCCCACCAGGCCCGCCACCAGCGCGCCGATGGGCACGATGACCCACCAGTAGGTGTGCATGCCGGCCGGCAAAGCGGCCCTGATCCACGGATAGGTTTCATGCAAATGCGGTGAAGCGAGCAGCCCGAACAGGTAGGCACCCACCGCATAGAAGGCCACATAGCCCAGGTCGAGCAGCCCGGCATAGCCCACCACGATGTTCAGGCCCAGCGCCAGCAACACGTAGAGCAAGGCGAAGTCGAGGATGCGCACCCAGGCATTGCCGAACTGTTGGGCCACCAGCGGCAGCACCAGCAAGGCCACCGCGCAGAGCAGGAAAACGATGAGTTTTTTCGTCATGGCGCGCCCCTTTAAGCTCGATCGGCCACCCGTTCACCCAGCAGCCCCTGTGGGCGCAAGGTGAGCACGATGATGAGCACGACGAAGGCGAAGATGTCTTGGTAGTGGCTGCCCAGCACGCCGCCGGTGAGGTCGCCGATGTAGCCCGCACCCAAGGCTTCGATCAAGCCCAACAGCACGCCTCCCAACATGGCCCCGCCCAGGTTGCCGATGCCACCGAACACCGCGGCCGTGAAGGCTTTCAGACCCGGCAGCAGGCCCATGGTGTGCTGAGCCGAACCGTAGTTGGCGGCGTACATCACGCCGGCCAATGCGGCCAGGGCGGCACCGATGATGAAGGTGGCCGAAATGACCGTGTCGGGCCGCACGCCCATTAAACCGGCCACCTTGGGGTTCTCTGCCGTGGCGCGCATGGCCCGGCCGAGCTTGGTGTGGTTGACCAGGTACAACAGCCCGGCCAGCGTGATGGCGGTGACCACGAGGATCAGGATCTGCACCGTGTTGATCACCGCGCCGCCAATGTGAAACGGCTCGCTGGGCAGCAGGATCGGGTAGGACTTGACGGTGGGCTTCCAGATGATCATGGCCAGGGTTTGCAGCAGCAGGCTCATGCCCATGGCGGTGATGAGTGGCGCCAGGCGCGGCGCGTTGCGCAGCGGGCGGTAGGCCACCTTCTCAATCGCGTAATTCAGCGCGCAGCACACCACGATGGCGGCGACCAGCGATATGAGCAACAGCAGCCAACCCGGCCAACCTGTGCCGGCCAGCATGGTGACCACCGTCCAGCTCACCAGCGCGCCGATCATCAGCACATCGCCATGCGCGAAGTTGATGAGGTTGACGATGCCGTAGACCATGGTGTAGCCCAAGGCCACGAGCGCATACATGCTGCCCAGCACCAGACCGTTGATGATCTGTTGGATGAAGGTGTCCATGCGCGGTCTCCTGGTCGGGCCTGGCTCGACACCTTGGCAAGTGGCGGGCCCGTTTTAGTTCGCTGTCTTTTCGTTCACGGTGCGGCCGGATTCTAGGAGTCAGGCCGTGCCCGGCGTGGGCGGGCTAACCCTTTCGGCGGCGGCCGCATTCAAGGCGCGCAGCTCGCGCAGCCGCTCGCCGATGCGCAACTCCAGACCCCTCGGCACGGGCTCGTAGAACAGGCTGCCTTCCAGGCCCGCAGGCAGGTAGGTTTCGCCGGCTGCAAAACCGCCCGCTTCATCGTGCGCATAGCGGTAACCGGCGCCGTGGCCGAGCTGCTTCATCAGCCGCGTGGGCGCGTTGCGCAGGTGCTCGGGCACGGGGCGGCTGCTGTCTTGCTTGATCAGCGCCCGCACCGCGTTGTAAGCCGAGTACACGGCATTCGACTTGGGCGCCACCGCCAGATAGACCACGGCCTGCGCCAACGCCAGCTCACCTTCGGGCGAGCCCAGGCGTTCATACACCTCGCAGGCGTCGAGCGTCAGGCGCAGCGCGCGCGGGTCGGCCAGGCCGATGTCTTCGCTGGCCATGCGCAACATGCGCCGGGCCATGTAGCGCGGGTCGGCGCCGCCGTCGAGCATGCGCACCAGCCAATACAGCGCAGCGTCGGGGTCGCTGCCGCGCACGGCCTTGTGCAGCGCGGAGATGGTGTCGTAGAAATGGTCGCCGCCTTTATCGTAGCGGCGCAGGGCTTCGCCCAAGGCTTTTTCGAGCTGCGCTTCGTCGATCTGCGCCAGGCCCGGCGGCAACGAGGCACACAGGTTTTCGTAGGCGTTGAGCAGCCGGCGCGCGTCACCATCGGCGTGCGCCACCAGGCGGGTGCGCGCTGAGTCAGCGAGGGGTGGCGCTTCAAGCAGCGTTTGCGCGCGGCTTAACAATGTGGTTAGGTCTTCATCGCCCAGCGGCTTGAGCACGTGCACGCTGGCGCGCGACAGCAGCGCCGAGTTGACCTCGAACGACGGGTTCTCGGTGGTGGCGCCAATGAACGTGAACAGGCCGCTTTCGACATGCGGCAAGAAGGCGTCTTGCTGCGCCTTGTTGAAGCGGTGCACTTCATCGACGAAGACGATGGTGGCGCGCCCGGCGCGGCGCGCGGCCTTGGCTTGCTCGACCGCTTCTCGAATGTCTTTCACGCCGGCCAACACGGCCGACAGCACCACGAATTCAGCGGCCTGAGCAAATGTGGCTCTGCCACTTTGCTCAACCCCCTCGGGGGGCGGGTGACGTATGTCATCGGCCTGGGCGCGCCATACCGCGCCGGCCATCAGCCGTGCCAGCGTGGTCTTGCCCACGCCGGGCGGGCCCCACAGGATCATGGAATGCAGCCGCGCATGCTCGAACGCCGCGCGCAGCGGCTGGCCCGGGCCAAGCAGGTGCGGCTGGCCGATCACCTCATCGAGTGTGCGAGGGCGCAGCCGCTCGGCCAGCGGCACGGCGGCAGCGGCCTCGCCGTGCACCGGTGCTTCAGCAAACAACGGCGTCTGCGCGGGCATGCCAGTCAGCGGAACTACTGTTCCACCACATCGGCGCCCGGCGGCGGCTTGAACTGGAAGTTAGCTGCCGGCAGCACGGCATTGGGTTCGTAGCGGCTGAACTGCAAGACCGAGCGCTGGCCGAACTGGTCGACGATTTCCACCGCGGCGAGCTGCCTGCCGCGAAAGCCCACGCGCACGCTCTGGAACGCGCCTTCCTTTTGTCGCGGTGTGGCCAGGGCCCATTCGAGGCCGTCTTTGGGCTGCTGGTTGGCCAGTTCGAAGTCTTTGTCCAGCGTGGCGCCGGCCAGCAAGGCAGCGGGTGTGGCGCCCAAGGCATCGCCCAGCTTGCGCGAGCTGGCCTGGTTCAAATCGGCATCGAAGATCCAGACCTTTTGGCCATCGGCCACGATGGTTTGCACAAAGGGTTTTTGATATTCGAAGCGGAATCGGTTGGGGCGCGCGAACTCGAACAGCCCGCTGGAAACCTTCTTGCGCGCACCATCGGGAGAGGTCACGGTTTGGGTGAAATCGGCGCGCGCGCTCTTCACGTCGCGCACAAATTCGCGCAGCGTTTCAACCGGGTCGGCGTGGGCCGCGGTGGCCACCGCCAGCGCCAGGGCAAAAGCCAGCAAAGGGCGTTTCATTCGTCGCGTCACCAGAGAGCTTTTCATTCGTCGCGCTTGGGAACCATCAAGTCCCGGTTGCCGTTGGTGTTCATTGAGCTGACCAAACCTGATTTCTCCATCTGTTCCAACAGCCGCGCGGCGCGGTTGTAGCCGATGCGCAAGTGCCGCTGCACCAGCGAGATCGACGCGCGGCTGTTGGAACAGATGGAGAAATCAGGTTTGGTCAGCTCAATGAACACCAACGGCAACCGGGACTTGATGGTTCCCAAGCGCGACGAA
>JANMYI010000063.1:0-7159 GCA_031381955.1 Burkholderiales bacterium | reverse complement strand
TGCTGGTCATGGCCTGCGTCGTCACGCTGGTTGACCTGTTCGTGCAAGACCCGCAGCGCCGCCCCACCTTCTGGCTCACCCAGGCCACGCTGGCCGCGGTGGGTTGGATGCACTTCAGCGCATTCCAGGCCGGGGCCACGGCCTACGGCATGAACGACCTGGTGGTGGCCGACCCGATGGGCCACCTGCTGGCCGCATTTGCCGCGCTGGCCACCTTGGTGAGCGTGGCCTATGCCCAGCCCTACCTGGCCAGCCGCGACATGCTCAAGGGCGAGTTCTTCACGCTCACGCTGTTCGCCACCCTGGGCATCATGGTGATGTGCTCGGCCAACAACTTCCTCATCGTCTACCTCGGCCTCGAATTGATGAGCTTGTCGCTGTATGCGCTCACCGCGTTGCGCCGCGACCATGGCGTGGCCACCGAAGCTGCGATGACATACTTCGTGCTCGGTGCGCTGGCCAGTGGCTTCTTGCTCTATGGCTTGAGCATGATGTACGGCGCCACCGGCACGCTGGAAATTCCCGACGTGTTCAAGGCCATCGCCAAGGGCAATATCAACCGCGACGTGCTCACCTTCGGCGCGGTGTTCGTGGTCTCCGGCCTGGCCTTCAAGCTCGGCGCCGTGCCGTTCCACATGTGGGTGCCCGATGTCTACCAAGGCGCGCCCACGGCCGTGACGTTGCTGATCGGCGGCGCGCCCAAGCTGGCGGCCTTTGCCATCACCATCCGGCTGCTGGTTGAAGGCATGCTCGACCTGGCCTTCGACTGGCAGCAGATGCTGCTCGTGCTGGCCATGTGCTCGCTGGCGGTGGGCAACCTGGCGGCCATTGCGCAAAGCAACCTGAAGCGCATGCTGGCCTACTCCACCATCTCGCAAATGGGCTTCATGCTGCTGGGCCTGGGCGTGGGCGTCATCGACGGCAAGGCCGTCGGCGCCGGCAACGCCTACAGCTCGGCCCTGTTCTACCTGGTCACCTACGTGCTCACCACCTTGGGCACCTTCGGGCTGATCCTGTTCCTGTCGCGCCGCGGCTTCGAAAGCGAAGAGGTCAATGATTTGGCCGGCCTGGCCCGCCGCGCGCCCTGGCTGGCGGGCGTGATGACCCTGTTCATGTTCTCTTTGGCCGGTGTGCCGCCGCTGGTGGGTTTTTATGCCAAGCTGGCGATCCTTCAGGCCATGATCGCCACCAACCATGTGGGCTACATCTGGCTGGCCGTGGCCGCGGTGATGCTCTCGCTGGTGGCGGCCTACTACTATCTGCGGGTGGTGAAGGTGATGTATTTCGACGCGCCAACGAGTGAAGCGCCCATCACGCGCAGCAACGGCGTGAGTGCCTTGCTGGCGCTGAACGGCATCGCTGTGCTGGCGTTGGGCATGCTGCCCGGTGCGTTGATGGACATGTGCCGCGACGCCATCGTCAAGACGCTGGCCAGCTAGTACTCCAACCCACAGATTTCGAAACATGAAAACGCGCCTTCGACCCGATGTCGTCGTTGCAAATGCTCGCCATGCCACCCGGCATGGCTGCGCTTTGCGCCTAGACCTCGGGCCGAATCCATCGTCTTCATCATGTTCCGAAACCTGTGTGTCGGAGCACTGATGGCCGACGAGCATCTCACCGAGCACGGCCTCGGCGGCGTGGTGCTCACCGAGGGCAACTTCCTCACCGTGCGCCGCGACACTGTGCGCCTGCCCAGCGGCAACACCGCCACGCGCGAATACGTGCTGCACCCCGGCGCGGTGGTGGTGGTGCCGCTGCTGGGTGAGGGGCGGCTGTTGCTGATACGCCAGTTCCGCTACCCCATCGGCCGCGTCTTGCTTGAATTCCCTGCCGGCAAGATCGACCCGGGTGAAGACACCTTGCTCTGCGGCCGACGCGAGCTGCTGGAAGAAACCGGCGCCAGCGGCGGTGAGTGGGCTCACGCCGGCACGTTGCACAACGCCTGCGCCTACAGCACCGAGCACATCGAGATCTGGTTTGCGCGCGACCTGAAGGCCGGGCCGCAGAAGCTTGATGACGGCGAGTTCATCGAGCTGGTCTCGATGACTGAGGCTGAGTTGGACGCCGCCGCCGGCCGCGGTGAAGTCACCGACGCAAAGACGCTGATCGGCCTGCTGTGGCTGCAGCGTTGGCGTGCCGGCGCCTGGCCACTGGCCTGGCGCAACGTGGACGAACCCTGATGAAGGTGCTCAACCTGCGCTGCCACAACGGCCACGGCTTTGAAGGCTGGTTCGCGTCTGAAGACGATTTCATGCAGCAAAACGGTAGCGGCATGATCGAATGCCCGCTGTGCGCCGACCGCATCATCAGCCGCCTGCCCAGCGCGCCACGGCTCAATCTCTCAGGCGCGCGTGCGCCAGAGCCCACGAAGCCGGCGCCACCCAAGTCTGAAGGCGGCGAGCTGCAAGCGCAATGGCTGCAAGCCGTGCGCCATGTGCTTGAAAACACGGTCGATGTCGGCGAACGGTTTGCCGAGGAAGCGCGCCGCATTCACTATGGCGAGGTTGATGCCCACGGCATCCGCGGCCAGGCCACGCGCGAACAGCGCCAGGCTTTGCAAGAAGAAGGCATCAGCGTGATGTCGCTGCCCCTGCCCAAGGGGTTGGACGGGCCGGTGCAGTGAGCCTGTCTAGGCGCGCAACACCCGCCCCGGGTTGAGCAGGTTGCCCGGGTCCAGCGCCGTCTTGATGCTGCGCATCAAGGCCAGGGCCACCGGGTCTTTGCGCCGCTCCAGGTGGCCCACTTTCATTGCGCCAATACCGTGCTCGGCCGAGAACGAGCCGCCATGCCGGCGCACGGCATCAAACACCAGTTCATGCGTGGCCTCCTCGTGCGCGGCCAGGAACGCCGTGCCATCGGCGCCGTCAGGGGCCTGCACGTTGTAGTGCAGGTTGCCGTCGCCCAGGTGGCCGAAGTTGACCAGCCGCACGCCGGCCATGGCCTGGCGCAGCAGCGCGTCGGTCTCGGCCACAAAGGCCGGCACGGCCGACACCGGCAAGGCGATGTCATGCTTGATGTTCTGGCCGTCCAGGCTTTGCGCCAGCGGAATCGATTCGCGCAACTGCCACAGCGCCCGCGCCTGGGCGATGCTTTCAGCCACCACGGCGTCCTGCACCACGCCTTGCTCCAGCGCTTGCGCCAGCAGGCCTTCAAGCGCGGCGCGCGCGTGCTCGGAGCTTTCGGCGTCGCTTTGCTCCAGCAGCACCGTCCAGGCGGCACCCGCTAACGGTTGAGGCAAGGCAGGAAAATGCCTGGCCACCAGTTGCAACGAAAAGGTGTTCATCACTTCAAAGCCGGTGAGTGCCGGCCCCAGCCGGCGCTGCGCCAGCGCCAACAGTTCCAGGCAGGCCGGCAGCGTGGGCAAGGCGGCCAGCGCGGTGGTCGTGGCCGCCGGCTGCGGGCTGAGTTTCAACGTGGCCGCGGTGATGATGCCCAGCGTGCCTTCGCTGCCGATGAACAGGTTGCGCAGGTCGTAGCCGGTGTTGTCCTTGCGCAGCCCGCCCAGGGCGTTCAACACGCGCCCGTCGGCCAGCACCACTTCCAGCCCCAGGCACAGCTCGCGCGCGTTGCCATGGCGCAGCACGGCCGTGCCGCCGGCATTGGTGGCCAGGTTGCCACCGATGGTGCATGTGCCCTCGGCGGCCAGGCTCAGCGGGAACAAATAACCGGCGGCTTCAGCGGCGCCTTGCACCGTTTGCAGCACGCAACCGGCCTCGGCCACCAGGCTGAGGTTGGCGCCGTCGATGCTGCGCATGCGGTTCAGGCGTTGCAGGCTGAGCAACACCTGGCGGCCGCTGTCGTCGGGCACGCTGCCGCCCACCAGGCCGGTGTTGCCGCCTTGCGGCACCAGCGCCACACCGTGCGCGGCGCAGGCCTGCATCACGGCCACCACATCTGCCGTGTTGCCCGGCCGCACCACGGCCAACGCGCGGCCGCGGTAACGTTTGCGCCAGTCTTGCTCGTAGGCCGTGAGGTCGCCGCCGGCCAGAACCTGGTCATCACCCACCACCGCACGCAGGCGGGCAAGGAATGCAGTCACTGGATTTCCCTTCGCGCTGCGCGCTTCGGGGTGAGCGCTTGGGAGCGGCCCGGCGCGCTCACGTCCGCGGCCCATTGAACAACACCAGGCGGATGTGCCAGGCGCAGGCCACGAACAGCGCCAGCGCCAGCGCGACCTCGGCCTGGGCCAACTGGGCCGACAAGCCCTTGTCGCCAAAGCCGCGCACCGCGCCTTCGGCCACGTACAACCAAACGGCCAGGCTGAGCCAGCGAAACGTATATAGCCGCTGCTTCAACAGGCCGGGCAGGCCCAGCAGCAGGGGCAGCACCTTCACGGCCAGCGTGCCGCGCCCGGTGGGCGCCAGCCACAGCTCCCAGGCCAGGCCCAGCAGCACCAGCGCCAGCAGCGCGGCCAGCGCAAAGCGGCCCGGGCGCGTGGGGCGATCCAGCGTCAACGTCAATGTCATGCGGCATCATAGCCAGCGTGAACAAGCCTTTGATCGACACAGAGCTGTGGCGTGCGCGCAGTGAGGAACTGCTGCAAACGCTGCGCGACTGGCCTTGGTTCGAAACCTTGCGCACGCTGCGCCTGCGCTTTCGCGAAGACCGCTTGGGCATCACCGCCGGCAGCCTGACCTTCACCACCTTGATCGCCATGGTGCCGCTGCTCACGGTGATGCTGGCGTTGTTCTCTGCCTTCCCCATGTTTGCCTGGGTGCAAGGCGTGCTGCAGGAATACTTCCTGCAAAACCTGGTGCCCGAGAGCATCGCCAAACCAGTGCTGCAGGCGTTGACGCAATTCGCCGGCAAGGCCACGCACCTGGGCACGGCCGGCTTGGTGCTGCTGGTGGCCACGGCGTTGGCCTTGATGCTCACCATCGACCGCACGCTCAACGCCATCTGGCGCGTGCCCAAGCCGCGCCCCATTGCGCAGCGCGTGCTGGTGTACTGGGCCGCGCTCACACTCGGCCCGCTGCTGCTCGGGCTGAGCCTGAGCATCACCTCGCTGGCGCTGTCCACCTCGCGCGGCTGGGTTGGCGCCATGCCGGGCAGTGTTGGTCTGCTGCTCGACGTGTTCGAGTTCTGCCTGTTTGCCGCGGCCGTGGCGGGCCTGTTCCATCACGTGCCCAACACCCATGTGCGCTGGCGCCACGCCGTGGCCGGCGGCCTGTTCGTGGCCGTCGGCTTCGAGCTGGCCAAGCGCGGCCTGGGTTGGTACGTGCGCTCGGTGCCCGGCATTGCCGCCATCTACGGCGCCTTTGCCACGGTGCCCATTCTGTTGCTCTGGGTCTATCTGGGCTGGGTCATCATGCTGCTGGGCGCCGTGGTGGCCGCCTATGCGCCCAGCCTGCAAATGCGCGTGGTGCGCCTGCCCATGCACGCCGGCCGGCGCTTCAGCCTGGCGCTGGCGGTGCTGCGCGAACTGGCACTGGCGCGTCGCCATGCCAGCGCGGGCTTGTCATTGCATCAGTTGGCCGAGCGGCTGCGCATTGACCCCTTGCAGATCGAGCCCGAGCTGCAAGACCTGCACGAGCTGGGCTGGGTGGCCGCGTTGGATGAAGCCGGCGAACAGCGGCAGGTGCTGTTGTGCGAGCCGGCCACCACACCAGCCAAGCCGGTGATCGACGCCCTGCTGCTCAAACCAAATGCTCACGCCGCCGCCTTCAGCCGGCGTACCGGACTGGCGAATTTGACCCTGGCGCAGTTGCTGGACGCGCCCGAAAGCGACACGCCATGATTACGACATGACCGCCCCATTGACTGGCCCATTGACCGGCGTGCGCGTGCTTGATCTCTCGGCCGTGGTGTCGGGCCCGCTGGCCACGGCGATCTTGGCCGAACAGGGTGCGCAGGTGATCAAGGTCGAGCCTTTCGAGGGCGACACCGCGCGCCGCGTGGGCCCGGCCAAGGGTGACATGTCGGCCATGTACATCACCGCCAACCGCGGCAAACGCTCGCTGGCCTTGAACCTGAAAGTGGCGGCGGCGCGCGACGTGGTGAAGCAGTTGGCGCGCCAGGCTGATGTCATGGTGGAGAACTTTCGCCCCGGCGCCATGCTGCGCCTGGGCCTGGGGCAGGCGGCGATGCGCGCGCTGAACCCGCGCTTGATTTATGTTTCGATCAGCGGCTTTGGGCAAACCGGGCCGGCGGCGCAGGGCCGGGTGTATGACGCCGTCATCCAGGCCGCCAGTGGCGTGGCGGCGTCACACCCGGATGCCCACACCGGCGAGCCCACGCTGCTGGCCACCTTGGTGTGCGACAAGCTGGCGGCGCTGACAGCCGCGCAAGCCATCAGCTCGGCGCTGTTCGCGCGCGAGCGCGACGGGCAGGGCCGGCACATCGAGCTGGCCATGCTCGACGCCGCTTTGGCCTTCCAGTGGCCCGACGCCATGTACAACCATGTTTTCGTTGATGAACCGCCGCCGCCTTACCCCGAAATCGGTCGCACGCTCAAACCCTGGCGCACGCGCGACGGTTTCGTCGCCACCATGTCACCACAGCAAGATGAGTTTGCCGCGCTGTGTGCCGGGCTCGGCCTGCATGATTTGGTTCATGACCCGCGCTTCACCACGCTGGCCGCGCGCACCCGCCATGGCACCGAGCTGCGCGCCTTGCTTGAGCCGCGCATGGCCTTGCACGACAGCGCCGAGCTGGTGCAACGCCTGCGCGATGCCGGCGTGCCCATCGCGCGCATCAACGCTCGTGGCGAGGTGCTCAGCGACCCGCAGGTGCAGCACAACGGCAGTTGGGAAATGATCGACCACGGCCGCCTGGGCCGTGTGCGCTTGCCGCGCGGCGCCGCCCGCTTCATGCCGAATGGCGAAGAGACGCCGCACCCCCCCAGCGCGCCGCAGCTCGCGCCGCACCTGGGTGAACACACCGAGGCCGTGCTGCGCGAATTAGGGCATGACGATGCGGCCGTGCAAGCGCTGCGCGCGGCTGGAGCCATTCGTTAGTTTGCGGCAGCCCATGGCCGCTGGCGGCCGCCTGTGCTGCCTCAGCTTGGCGCGGCCAGCGCATCGCGCAATGCGGCCAGCACCGCGTCGGGCAGCTCATGCATCATGTTGTGGCCCGCCGGCAGCAGGTGAACGCGCGCGTTCAATGCCGTGGCCAATGCGCTGCTCAGCCGGGGCGGCGTCATCTGGTCGGCACTGCC
>JANMYI010000046.1:0-4029 GCA_031381955.1 Burkholderiales bacterium | reverse complement strand
GCGACGGCCAGCCTGCGGTCACCGCAAAGTGGCCATCGCCCAAGCGAATGTAATGACCCGGCGCGTCCTCGGGGCCTGTGTGGTCGCGCACGATGCCTTCGCGATCAGGGAAGGCCTGGATGAAGAGCGCGCCGTGGAAGTCCAGAAAACCGCGCTGGCCGCGACTGCTGCCGATGCCGGCCGGGCCGTACCACATCATGTTCTGGTGCCAATGCGGGCTGTGTTTGCTGCGCGTGGCGGCCAGGTTCTTCAGCTCGTCGCCTTTGGCCAAGCCCAGCTGCATTTCGCGCACGGCCGCCAAAGTGGTGGCACCGAGCTCGGTGTCCACACTCTGGGCAGCGGCGCCGCTGTCGCAGGGCGGAAAGGCCCAGGCCTCAGCCGAACCCGGCATGCGGCGAAAGGGGTAGTAGCCGGCCTGGCGCATCAAGTCAACGATGTCCAGCAGCACGTAGACCTTGGCAATACGCCCTTGGCGGAAGACGGCGTTGATGCCCAGCCGCAGCGTGCACAGGCCGTGTGTCGGCGCGATGCCCAGCCACGGAGCGCCCAGGTTGCCCATCAACACGCCCCAGGTGCTGACGCATTCGCGGCCTTCGTACTCGCCGGCCAGCATGCAGGCCATGCGCGCTTCCCAGTCGGGAAAGGCCTCGCGCAGCGGCGTCCACAGTCGGGCAGCGGCTTCGGCGTTGCCATGCAGGTCGTTGAAGGGGTGGAAGACACGCCAGACGGTGTCGGCGTGGCAGAAGGCAGCGAGCGTGTGGTCGATGGCTGCTGCGCCGTCGGATTCAGAAAGGCGGTGCAACAGCTCGGCCAGTTGGCGCTTGTTGGCGGCGTGGTCGGTCATGGGTTCAAGCGTTCAAGCTTCACGGCTTCAGACGGCAATGGGCTTCGGGTCGGGCCCGGTGGCCGCCACAGCTTGCAGCTTGCGCGCGTCGATGGCTGCGCGCGTGGTGTCATGTGTGGCGCGGGTGACGTTGAGCATGCCGTAGAAGATGGCCGCCACCAGCCCCGGCACGACAGACAGCACAAAGGCTGCGGCCAAGCCCATCAGCACGGCGTCGGGCACCTGGCCTGGCGTGGCCTTGGCCGGGAAAGCGACCACCGCCAGCACCCAGCCAGCCAGCGCCGTGCCCAGCGCCTGGTCCACGCGGGCAAAAAAAGTTCGTGTGGCGAACAGCGCGCCTTCCTGGCGCAGGCCGTACTTCAGCTCGTTCTCGTCGGCGATGTCGGCCAGCGCCGAGTAAATGGTCGTCGTCATGATGCTGTACGGGGCGTGCTGCAGCAGCGAGAAGGCGATCAGGATGATCAGAAGCCCGGGTGTCTGTGCCGACAGGATGCCCAGGTAGCCCAACGCCAGCGGCACGGCCGGGCCCACGCAGTAGACGATGAGCGCCACGGTGCCCGTCCAGCGCTTCTCAAAGCGGTGGTGCAGCCGGGTGACGATGTACGAGCCGAACACGTAGCCAAACAGACTGCCGATGGAGAAGAACGCCAGTTCGTCGTTGCGCAGTTGCCAGAAATAGGTCGCGGTGTAGATCCACAAACCGCCGCGAACACCGGTCATCATGGACAGGAAGAAAAAGCCGATCAGCAGCACCAGGTAGTTGCGGTTGCGCAGCACGCGCCATACGTCGCGGCCCCATTCGCCGGCACCGAAGCCCGGTGCGGTTTTGGCCGGCTGCACCAGATACGGGATGCGTCGCCGCGTGATCTGGCTTGAAACGAACAAACACACCAGCACGATGCAGGCGATGGTGATGGAAAACACCGGCCAGCGCGTGGGGTCGAGCGCGCCATTCGGAAAGGCCTGTGTAGCGCGGAAGAAAACCAGGAAGCACAGCTGCCAACCCAGGGTGTCGCCAATCCACAGAAAAAACGTGTTCACACTCATGATGCTGGAGCGTTCGAGATAGTCCTGCGACATCTCGCCGCCCAGGGCCAGGTGCGGTGTGTGGAACATCGTCATGGCCTGCAGCAACAACACGTTGAAGGTTGCCAGCCACACCAGTTCCCCGGTCGAGCTCAAGCCTGCCGGCGGGTTGAACAGGCCCCAGAACAACAGCGCCGCCGGCAGGATGGACGCGAACATGAAGGGGTGCCGGCGGCCCCAGCGCGTGTGCGTGCGGTCGGACCACGAGCCGATGAGCGGGTCGAACACCGCGTTGACGGCCAGCCCGATGGCCAGCGCAATGCCGATGGAAGCCGGGTCCAGGCCACGCACCTGGTTGTAGAACAGCATCAGGAATGCGCTGGTCGTCGTGATGACGATGGACTCGGCCGAACTGCCCAGGCCGAAGGCCCACTTCATGCGCCAGCTGACCGGCGGTATGGGCGTGGCGGCAGCGTTGTCGGGCAGGGCAACGGGCGTGTACACGGCGGGCACTTCGTCGTCGCGGTTCAGGTTCGGCTGCAGGGCAGTTGGTGCGTGGCCATCTTGATCGCTGCTCAGGGGCGCAAGAAGAGCACCGGCGCGGGCGCGGGCAGCGGGTCTGAGATGGCCAGCCGGCTGTGCACCAGGGTGCCTGCTGCATCGCGCCTCGCCGTGGCCAAGGCCAGCCTGCAGTGGGCGCGACGCGGTGCGCTGTGTTCTTGCAAGCGCAGGCTGTACAAGGCGGCGATCAAGCCGCCAGCGCCATCCGCAGCGCCGGCGCTGAAAGCGCGCATCACCACAGCCTGGCTGCTGCTGGCCGCAGTCGCCTCACCAACCGCCGCCAGTGCATCGGCACCCAGCGACAACACGCCGGGCCAGGCATCGGCTTGCAGGCCGGGGTGATCGGCCGCGTCACCTTGGCAGCATTGGCGCAATTGGCTTAGAAAGTCGTCGCGGGCCACCGGCACGGCGGCTTCGCAGTGCGCGTCAGCCGCCGTTGCAGCCACCACCCACAGGCGCGCGATGACGCCGTCGGCCAGATCGGCAAACATGCCGATGCAACGACCGTCAGGCGTTTCGTCGAGCACGGCGAGTGCTTGAGGGGATGCTTGAGAAGACACCAGCACATGCGGCGCTGCCGACAACACCAGCGGATGCGTGGCGAACAGGTCCAGCGCGTCAGTGCGGCCAAAGCTCTCAAGGCCAAAGGCGTTCACGCGCAAAGTGTTGGCAACCGCGCCAGCGGCCGTGGCATGGCCGCGCAACAGCGCATGCAGCGCGTGCAGCACAGTGGCTACATCAGGTTTGGCCTGGCCGTTTGCACTCACGACGAACCCCCCAGCGCAGGGGCCGCACCCAGGCCACCGAGCACTTGGCGCAGCACCGCGAGTTCATCAAACACCGTCTGATCGCGAACGATGCGCCCATTGCACAGCACGTAGTGGCTGCTGCCGGCAACCAGAATCTCGCGCCCTGTCGGCGGCCCCCATGGCCCCGGTCCGGCATGTACGCCGCAGGCCGACCAGCGCAGCGCTACAGCCACTTCGTCGTTGGGCAAAGGCCGCGCGGCCCAGTGCTCGATGGCCAGCGCGAAATCCTTCAACTGCGCGCGCAACTGCATCAGGCAACCGACCCAGTAACCGCGGCCCCAGCCGCTGCGGCCCGTGGGCCACAACACTTCAATGCTGGACGACACCTGGCGGGCGGCGTCGCCGTACAGGTCGTCGCACCAGGCGGCGTGCAGCGCTCGGGCCGGGCCAAGGGCGGGGTGTGCGCTGTCCGGCCAAGTCTGCGAGAAGCCGCGCACGCGGTCGATCCACACCTGCCGCCAGGCGTGCCGGGCCGGGTCTCCGGCGCGATCAGCATCGGCCTGGGCGCGCGCCACGGCGCCTGGCTCATGCTGCATCTGCAGCGCCGCGCGGGCGTTGTCGCGGAACAGCCATTCTTCGACGATGAGGTTCTCGCGCACCACGCAGTCGGCCACTGTGGTCGCCATCTGCGCCCGGCCTGTGGCCTGCCCGTACACCGCATCGGTGCCCTCCAAGGTCGAGCGGCTGGTGATGCGGTGCGACGAGTAGAACAAGCCCGGGCTGTCCTCGCTCCAGATGACATCCTCGGCGATCACTTGCCGGTCGGCATAGGCAGCCAGCGCCGCCAGC
>JANMYI010000024.1:0-9499 GCA_031381955.1 Burkholderiales bacterium | reverse complement strand
GGCCTTGCTGGCAGCACCTGCCGCTCAAGGCGGGCCAGGGTGCATACAGGCGATGCCGGCGATTGTAGCGGCTAGTTCAAGCCGAGCGCAGCAGCTGCTTCCAGGCCGCCGCGAAGTCTGGCGGCGGCGCACATTCACAGGCCAACGCCACGCCGCTGGCCGGGTGCAGGAAACGCAGCCGCGCGGCATGCAAGGCCTGCCGCGTCAGCCCCAAGGCTGGCGCGCCGCCATAGACGCCGTCGGCCACCAGAGGGTGACCCGTGTGCGCCAGATGCACCCGGATCTGATGGGTGCGCCCGCTGTGCAAGGTGCAACGCAGCGCGGCCATGCCACCACGTTGCGCCAGCACCTCGAAGTCGGTGCGCGCCGCACGGGCACCGGCCACCACCGCCATCCTGATGCGCGACACCGGGTCGCGGCCGATCGTCGCTTCAACACTGAAGCGAGCCTGTGCAAACACGCCCTGCGCCAGCGCCAGGTATTCGCGGTGCACCTCGCGCGCGGCAATGGCGCGCGACAACGTCGTCACCGCCGGCAGCGTCTTGCCCACCACCATCAAGCCCGAAGTGTCCTTGTCGAGCCGGTGCACGATGCCGGCGCGCGGCAAGTGCGCCGCAGCCTTGTGATGCGCCAGCAGGCCGTTGAGCAAAGTGCCCGACCAATTGCCCGCCGCCGGGTGCACCACCAGGCCGGCGGGTTTGTTCAGCACCAAAAAGTGATCGTCTTCAAACACCCGGTTCAAGGCGATGGCCTCGGGCCGGAAGGCCTGGCTCTCCTCGGTGGGCACGAGCTGCACGCGCAGCGCCTGGCCGGCGCGCAACTTGCGTGAGGCGCTATCGGCCACCGCGCCGCCAAGCAGCACATGGCCGCGCTCGATCAGGCCTTGCAAGTGGTTGCGTGAAAACTCCGGCGCCAAGGCCACCAGCACCTTGTCCAGGCGCTGGCCATGCTGTGCCAAACCCACTTCACCAGCGCGCCACTCAAAGGGCGATTCGAAGAGCGTTTCAGCCTGTTCAGGCTCGGCGTCGTCGAGCAGCGGCTGCCTATAATCGGTGCCCTTCTCAACCCCTGGCGCCACCGGCTTGGCCGGCCCGGCATTGTTCATGACCGCATTTGGAAGTTGGCGCGTTGGCGCCGGTTGGGCAGCGCTGGTTTTGGCACTGTTTCTGGCCGGGTGTGGCTCGACCCCGAAGGAGGATTTTTCCAACCAGGGCGCCGAGAAATTGTATGCAGAGGCCAAGGAAGACATGAACAGCGGCGCTTGGGATCGCGCTGCGAAGACACTGGAGAAGGTTGAGGCCCGGGCCGGTGGCAGCGTGCTGGCCCAGCAGGCGCAGCTCGACCTTGCTTATTCACAGTGGAAGAGCAACGAAAAGGTGCTGGCCCTGGCCACGCTCGACCGCTTCATCAAGCTCAACCCGTCCAGCCCCGGCCTCGACTACGCGCTGTATCTGCGCGGCCTGGTCAACTTCAACGACAACCTCGGTTTCCTGGGCAGCCTGGCCGGGCAAGCGCTGTCTGAGCGCGACCAGCGTGCCTCGCGCGATGCCTATCAATCGTTCAAGCAACTGATCGAGCAGTTTCCCGAGTCGCGCTATGCCACCGATGCCAAGCTGCGCATGGACTACATCGTCAATTCGCTGGCCGAGTACGAAATTCACGTGGCGCGCTACTACTACCGGCGCGGCGCCTTCGTGGCCGCGGCCAACCGGGCGCAGCAGGTGTTGAGTGAATTCGAACGTTCGCCTTCGGTGCAGGAGGCGCTGCACATCATGGTGCGCAGCTACGACCGCCTGGGCCTGGATGCGCTGCGCGACGACACGCGCCGCGTGTTGGACAAGAACTTCCCGAACAGCCGCTTCAGCCTTGACGGCGAAGGCAGCGCCAGCGGCAGCAACCGGCCCTGGTGGCGCCCCTGGTAGGCGCTTCAACCTAGAAACGGTAGTTGGACGCGCCCGAGTGGGCCGTGATGCGGTGCGCTGGCAAGGCGCGATGACGGTGAGCGCTGAGAGCGCGCAAGCGCGAACGGCTCATGCCCGCGAGACAGAGCCCGGACACAAACAGTCCTGTGGACTGTTTGTGCCTGGCGAGGGCCAGGGCCTCCGTGCCCTGGCTGAGTAACACCGCCAGCGTGCCGCAGCGCGGCTCAATCGGGTGCGTAGCCCTGGCACCCAAGGGTTGAAGTTTGTCGTGGTCACAAACGCCAATGGTCATGCGGTGTCGCCTGCGGGGGCAAGCGGTCAACTGCCGTTTCTAGGTTCAATGCGCCCGGGCCAGCTCGTCTAGCCAGGCCAGCGCTTCACTCTCATCAGACAGCGGCTGCATGGGTGGCAGGGCGGCGATCAGCCGGCGGCCATAGCCCATCTGGCGCAGGCGCGGGTCGCAGATCACCAACAGCCCGCGGTCGGTTTCGCTGCGGATCAACCGGCCTGCTCCCTGCTTGAGCGACACCGCCGCTTCGGCCACAAAGTATTCATCGAAGGGGCTGGCCCCGCGCTGGCGGATCTGGCGCACGCGGGCTTCGACCAAGGGGTCGTTGGGCGGCGGGAATGGCAGCTTGTCGATGAGCACGCACTGCAGCGCGTCGCCGGGCACATCGATCCCTTCCCAGAAACTCTGAGAGCCGACCAGCACGCTGGCCGGGTTGCTGCGAAAGCGTTGCAGCAAGGCGCGCCGCGGCTGGCTGCCCTGCACCAGCAATTCGATCTCGCTGCCACGTTCCAGCAACTGCTGGCGCAGGCCTTCGGCGATCAACGGCAGCGCGCGCAAGGTGGTGGTGAGCACGAACGTGCGCCCGCCCAGCACATGCGCCAGGCGCGCGGCGAGTTCGCCCACGGCGGCGGGGTGGCGCGGGTGGTTGGGCAGCGGCATTTGCGCCGGCACCCACAGCCGCGCATGCTGGGCATAGTCGAACGGGCTGCCCAGCCGCAGGGTGCGCGCATCACCCAGGCCGGTGCTGCGTGTGAACCAGCTCAGCTTGTCGTCGTCACCCAAGGTGGCGGAGGTGAAGACCCAGGCGCGTGAGGCGGCACGCAGTTGCTCGGACAGCATCTCGGCAATGTCCAGCGGCGACTCCACCAGCCGCGCCTGCTGCGGCGACAGGTCGATCCAGCGCACGCGCCCCGGCGCAACGTCTTCCTGGAACACCTGGCCCATCGCTTGCACTTGCGCGGCGCGCTGGGCGAGCTTGGGAAAGTCCGGCGCGGCCTCGACCACGTCGGCCAGTGCGGTGGCCAGGGCTTGCGCGGCGGCGGCCAGGGTGTCGATGGCCAGCATCACTTGCTCCAGCGCCTCATGCATGGGCCAGCGGATCTTCACAATGCCCTGCACCTCGCGCCTTTCGCCGGCGCAGGCCAGGCGCAGCTCGCGCGCGGCCAACTGCAACGCGCCGCACAGCTCGGCCCACGGGCGCAGGCCGCGGGCGTGGGCCAGTCCCGCGGCCTGGGCATCGCGTGCCAGCTCCAACACCTGCGCCGTGCCCAAGGTCTGGCCGAGGAATTGCACGCCGGTTTCCACCAATTGGTGGGCTTCGTCGAAGATCACGGCGTCCACCGTGGGCAGCAGCTCCGCCACGCCGCTGTCGCGCAGGGCCATGTCGGCAAAGAACAGGTGATGGTTGACCACCACCACGTCGGCCGCCATGGCCTCGCGCCGGGCCTGCACCACGTGGCAGGCTTTGTAGTCGGGGCACTCCGAGCCCAGGCAGTTGTCGCGCGTGGAGGTGACCAGCGGTATCACCGGCGAGCGGTCATCCAGGCCATCGATTTCGGCCAGGTCGCCGGTGCGCGTGCCTTGCGCCCAGCTTTCCACGCGGGCCAGCGTGCGCACCGAAAAGCGATCAGGCAATTCAGCGCCTTCGCGCGCACGCCTCAACCGCAGAATGCACAGGTAACTGGCGCGGCCTTTGAGCAGCGCCAGCGTGAGGTTCAGGCCCAAGGCCTGGCGCAGGTGTGGCAGGTCGCGCAGGAAGAGTTGATCTTGCAGGCCTTTGGTGGCGGTGCTGACCAGCGCGCGCTGCCCGCTCAGCAACAAGGGCACCAGGTAGGCAAAGGTCTTGCCCACGCCGGTGCCGGCCTCCACCACCAGCGCGCTGCGCTCGCCCAATGCCTGCGCCACCGCCTGCGCCATGCGCTGCTGCACGGCGCGCTGGGTGAGCTGTTCATCGTTACGGGCTAGGGCACCGTCGGCCGCGAAGGCAGCGGCCACCTCTTCGGCCAGCAGGGCGGTGTCGTCACTCACAGGCAACGGTGGGTGGGTAAAGGTTGGAAGATGGCCAAGGCAATCGATCAAGCGGGCTCGGGCGGCTCCAGGCTGTCCTCAAGACGGGCGATCTCGTCACGCAAACCCAGGCGGCGCTTTTTCAAGCGGCGCAGGGTCAGGTCGTCGTCGGGGGTGCGGATCTCGTGGCGGTCGATGAGGCTGTCCAGGTCGGCATGTTCCATGCGCAACTCGATCAAACGCCGATGCGGGAAATGCAGGTTATCTTCCATCCATTCAACCCTTCAAAGCCGGGGCCGCAGTTTATATTCGCTCACCATGGCCACCCCCGCTCAAGCCTTTCGCCTGTCTGCCGCCACCGGCATTCACCGCGGCGACCGGGCTTACCAGCAAGACCAGGTTTGCGTCCTCATGCACGAGCGCGTGCCCGGCTGCGCCATGGGCGTGGTGGCTGATGGCATGGGCGGCAAAAGCGGCGGGCGCAAAGCGGCTGACCAGGTGATGCTCACGACCCAGCAACTGTTCGAACGCTACGTGCCGGCCAGCGAGGAAGCCGCGCAAATCTTTCGCCTGCTGGTGACCGAATCGCACTTGATGATCAAGCTGACCGCCATCACCGCTGAGGAAGAACCACACAGCACGCTGGCCGCCTTTCTGATCAACCCCGACCTGAGTTGCCAGATCGTGCATGCCGGCGATTCGCGCGTGTACCACTACCGCGGTGCGCAAATGCTCGCCCGCACCACCGACCACTCTTACGTGCAGCGCCTCATCAATGAAGGCAAGCTCAACGAGGAAGAGGCCAACACGCACCCGCAGAGCAACTTGCTCACCGGCTGCCTGGGCACGCACCAAGACCCGCCGGTGACCTTGATGGCCGCACAGCTTGAGCATGGCGACACGGTGATGGCCTGCAGCGACGGCCTGTGGCACTACTTCACGCCGAAGGAAATTGGCGCCATCGTTGACGCCCTGCCGCCGCGCGAGGCCAGCGAGATGCTGATCAACAAGGCGCGCCAACGCGCCCGCGGCGGCGGCGACAACCTGTCGCTGGCGTTGGTGCGCATCGACGCGCTACGTTAGACGCGATTGCCGCGCACGCGGCAAAAGTCACGTCAAGCCCGTATCCACCTCACGCCGCTGCAAGGCAAGGTAGTCGCTCGACTGCATTTCGCGCAGGCGCGACGCCGTGCGCGGAAATTCATGCGACAACGGGCCTTCAGGGTAGAGGTCTTCCGGCCCCACCTCGGCGCTCAGGATGAGCTTGACGCGCCGGTCGTACAGCACATCCACCAGCCAGGTGAAGCGGCGCGCCTCGCTGGCGTGGCGCACGCTCATCTGCGGCACGCCCGACAGCAGCACGGTGTGGAACTGGGTGGCCAGTTCCAGGTAGTCGTTCTGCGAACGCGGGCCGCCGCACAGCTCAGCGAAGTCGAACCACACCACGCCACCGGCGCGGCGGCGTGAGTGCAGTTCGCGGTGCTCGATGTGCAGCAGCGGATCTTCGTCGCGCGCCTCGGCCAGCTCCTCGAAGGCGGCTTGCATCTGCGTATCGGCCGCCGCGCCCAGGGGCGTGTGATAAGTGTTGACGTGCGACAGGGTGAGCTGGCGGTAGTCTTGCCCGCCATCGACGCTGATCACCTCGAGATGATCCTTCAGCAACGCGATGGCCGGCAGGATGCGTTCGCGGTGCAGGCCGTTCGGGTACAGCGCGTCGGGGTGGAAATTGCTGGTGGCCACCAGGCTGACGCGGTTGGCAAACAGCGCACTCAACAGGCGGTGCAGGATCATCGCGTCGGTCACGTCGGCGATGTGGAACTCATCGAAGCAGATCAGCCGGTAGCGCCGCGCCACGCGCTTGCCCAGTTCATCGAGCGGGTTGGCCGTGCCCTTGAGTTCCTGCAGCTCGCGGTGCACCTCGCGCATGAATTCATGGAAGTGCAGCCGCACCTTGCGCCGCAGCGGCAGGGCCTGGAAGAAACAGTCCATCAGGAAGCTCTTGCCGCGGCCCACGCCGCCATGCATGTAAACGCCGCGCGGTATCGGCGGGCGGCTGATCAGTTTCGTTAAGGCATTGCCGCGCCGGGCAATGTAGTCGGCCCACTCGCGTTCGCAGCGCGCCAGAGCCTCAACGGCAGCCAACTGAGCCGGGTCGCTGCGATAGCCACGCTGTTCAAGCGTGGCGTCATAGAGTTGCCTTACCCCCACAAGCGAGTCAGAAATTCAGCGTGCGCTTGTCCACCGCCAGAGCGGCTTCCTTGGTGGCCTCGCTCAAGCTGGGGTGTGCGTGGCAGATGCGCGCCAAGTCTTCGCTGCTGGCCTTGAACGACATCGCCACCACGGCTTCGGCGATGAGTTCGCTGGCCTGTGGGCCGACGATGTGCACGCCCAAAATTTCGTCGGTGGCGGCGTCGGCCAGCATCTTCACCATGCCGGTGGTGTCGCCCAGCGCGCGCGCGCGGCCGTTGGCCAGGAACGGGAAGGTGCCCGCCTTGTAGGCGCGGCCCACGGCCTTGAGCTGCTGTTCGGTCTGGCCGACCCACGCAATCTCCGGGCTGGTGTAGATGACCCACGGCACGGTGTTGAAGTCGACATGGCCATGCTGGCCGGCGATGCGTTCGGCCACCGCCACGCCTTCTTCCTCGGCCTTGTGCGCCAGCATCGGGCCACGCACCACATCGCCCACCGCCCACACGCCGGGCAGGTTGGTGCGGCACTGATCGTCAACCACGATGGCGCCACGCTCATCGAGCACCAGCCCCACGGCTTGTGCGTTCAGGCCGAGCGTGTTGGGCACCCGGCCGATGCTGACAATGAGCTTGTCCACCGCCAGCGTTTGAGCTTCGCCCTTGGCATTGGCATAGGCCACGCTCACGCCCTTTTTGCTGGTCTTGATCTCGCCGACTTTCACGCCGAGTTCGATCCTCAGGCCCTGCTTGGTGAAGGCCTTGTGCGCCTCCTTGGCGATCTGTTCGTCCACCGCGCCCAGGAAGGTGGGCAAGGCTTCGAGCACGGTGACCTCGGCGCCAAGACGGCGCCACACCGAGCCCATTTCAAGGCCGATGACGCCCGAGCCGATCAGCCCCAGTTTCTTGGGCACGCTGCCCAGGCGCAAGGCGCCATCGTTGCTGAGCACCTGGTCTTCATCGAACGGCGTGCCGGGCAGCGCACGCGCGCTGGAGCCGGTGGCCAGCACGATTTGCTTGCCCTGCAAGACCTGCTCGCCCACGCTGACTTCATAGCCACCCTCCCCCGCGCGCGCAAAGGCACCGCGGCCGTGGAAGAAGCTGACCTTGTTCTTCTTGAAGAGGTAGAGGATGCCGTCGTTGTTCTGCTTCACCACCGCATCCTTGCGCGCCACCATCTTGGCCACATCCATGCTCAAGTCCTTCAAGCCGATGCCATGCACGGCGAAGTGCTTGCCGGCATGTTCAAAGTGTTCGCTCGATTGCAGCAGCGCCTTGCTAGGAATGCAGCCCACGTTGGTGCAGGTGCCGCCGGGCGCGGGGCCGCCTTGCTCGTTCTTCCACTCGTCGATGCAGGCCACGCTGAAGCCCAGTTGCGCCACGCGGATGGCGGCGATGTAGCCGCCCGGGCCGGCGCCGATGACGATCACGTCAAACGTTAAGGTGCTCATGACGCCAGGCCTCAGATGTCGAACAGCAACCGCGCCGGGTCTTCCAGCGCTTCCTTCATGGCCACCAGGCCGAGCACGGCTTCGCGCCCGTCAATCACGCGGTGGTCGTAGCTCATGGCCAGGTAGTTGATCGGCCGCACCACGACCACGCCGTTTTCCACCACGGCACGGTCCTTGGTGGCATGCACGCCCAGGATGGCGCTTTGCGGCGGGTTGATGATGGGTGTGGACAGCATCGAGCCGAAGACGCCGCCGTTGCTGATGGAGAAGGTGCCGCCGCTCAACTCGTCAATCGACAGCTTGCCGTCGGCCGCCTTCTTGCCGTATTCGGCGATCTTCTTTTCGATGTCGGCAAAGCTCATCTGGTCAGCATTGCGCAGGATGGGCACCACCAGCCCGCGTGGTGAACCCACCGCGATGCCGATGTCGAAGAAGCCGTGGTAAACGATGTCGTTGCCATCGACGCTGGCATTGAGCACCGGGTACTTCTTCAGCGCGGCCACCGCGGCCTTGACGAAGAAGCTCATGAAGCCGATCTTCACGCCATGCTCTTTCTCGAACTTCTCTTGAAAGCGCTTGCGCATTTCCATCACCGGGGCCATGTTCACTTCATTGAACGTGGTCAGGATGGCGTTGGTGGCCTGGCTTTGCAGCAGCCGCTCGGCAATGCGCGCGCGCAGCCGGCTCATGGGCACGCGCTGCTCGGGCCGGTCGCCCAAATGCGCGCTGGCGGGCGCGGCGACGCTGGGCAACGGGCGCGCCACGGCGGGTGCGGCGGCAACGCCTGGCGCCGGGGGCCGCGGGGGTGGAGCGTGAGTGGGTGCGGGAACGGCAGCGGGCGCGGCCAGGGCACCAAGCACATCGCCCTTGGTCACGCGGCCGTCTTTGCCGGTGCCTGGCACGCTGCCGGCACTCAGCTTGTTGTCGGCCATCAGCTTGGCCGCGGCGGGCATGGCCGCGGCGCTGGCAATGGCTGCCTTGGCGGACACCACCGCGGCCGCGGCAGGGGCTGCCACGGGTGCTGCGGCACTGGCCACGCCTTCGGTGTCGATGCGCGCAATGAGCTGCTCGGCCACCACGGTGGCGCCGTCAGCTTGCACGATCTCCATCAACACACCGGCCGAAGGCGCGGGCACTTCGAGCACGACCTTGTCGGTCTCGACATCGATCAGGATTTCATCGACGGCCACGGCGTCGCCGGGCTTCTTCTTCCACTGCAGCAAGGTGGCCTCTGCCACCGATTCAGAAAGCTGCGGAACTTTGACTTCAATGATGGCCATGGTGCACTCAATTCAGAAAACTATTTCAAACGTTAGAGGTAGGGCGCCTCTTATGCCGCGCGTTGACCGGCCGCTTGGGTCCGGTCGAACAAGCGAAGCGGAGACGGCGCGCAGCGTCCGGCATCGCGTCACTTGTTCAGAACGTAGCCTTTGAGCTTGGCGAAGGCCTGATCCAGCAAGACCTTCTGCTGCTCCAGGTGCAGGTGCGAATAGCCCACCGCGGGCGAGGCGGAAGCCGCGCGCCCGGCGTAGCCGAGCTTCTGCCCTTCAAGCATGTTCTCGTGGATGGTGTGCTGCACGTAGAACCACGCGCCCTGGTTTTGCGGCTCGTCCTGGCACCAAACGATGTCGGTGGCATTCGGGA
>JANMYI010000014.1:0-5502 GCA_031381955.1 Burkholderiales bacterium | reverse complement strand
ACCTCACCTACCGAAAAACCGCGCGCAACTTCGGCCCGGTGATGGCCAGCGCCGCCAAGGTCACGGTGGCCACGGTGCACGAGGTGGTGGAACTCGGAACGCTCGACCCCGAAGCCGTGGTCACGCCTGGCCTGTATGTGAAGCGCATGGTGCACATTTCGCGTGCCGCCACCAGCGGTGCCGGCTTCAAGGCAGCAGCATGAGGATCGCCATGCAAAAGTGGAGCAAAAACGAGATGGCCCAGCGCGTGGCGCGCGACATCGAAGACGGCATGGTCGTGAACCTGGGCATCGGCCTGCCCACCCTGGTGGCCAACCACCTGGGGAGCGAGCGCGGGGTGATGATGCACAGTGAAAACGGCGTCATCGGCTTTGGCCCGGCGCCGGCAGCAGGCGAGGAAGACTACGACTTGATTAACGCTGGAAAACAGCCAGTGACCCTGCTGCCCGGCGGCTGCTACTTTCCCCCCGCCGACAGCTTTGCCATGATGCGCGGCGGCCACATCGACGTGTGCGTGCTCGGCGCCTTTCAGGTGGCCGCCAATGGCGACCTGGCCAACTGGCACAGCGGCGAAGCCGACGCCATACCCGCCGTGGGCGGCGCCATGGACCTGGCCACGGGCGCCAGGCGCACCTGGGTGATGATGGAGCATTGCACCAAGGCGGGTGAACCCAAGGTCGTTGCAGCGTGCAGCCTGTCGCTCACGGGCCTGGGCTGCGTGAGCCGCATCTACAGCGACTTGGCGGTGTTGGAAGTCACGCCGCGCGGCGTGCTGGTACTGGAGATGGCAAGTGGCGTGACGTTCGCCGAGCTGCAAGCGCGCACCGGTGCCGTGCTGTTTGAAAGTACCGTCAACGGTTAATCGAGGTCGCTGCTGAGTGACGAGCGCATGGCCAGCCGGCGCGAGCTGGCCCCACACCGCACGCGGCTACCTGGCAATCGCCCGGCGCACGGCCGCGAGCTGCGCATCGTCGCGCAGGGTCGGTGGGCCCGCGGTGGCGCTGCGCACACCGAGTTCGCGCCAGAGCGCATCGAGATCAACCACTTCCGGTCGGTCTTTCATGCGCCCGTAGAGCTCGCTCAAAGTGTGCAGGCCCACCGCGGCGTCGGCCGCAGCCAGCACGCGCTCAACCGGCCAGGCCACCGCATAGCTGCCGCCCGCGGCCAGCAGCCCTTGCAGCGCTTCGCGCAAGCCGCCGCGCGTGGCGTTGGCGCGGCGCATCTGCACGTCGGCGAGCAGGCAGAACAGGGCGCCGCCCCAATAGGTGCGGCCCCAGGTCGGCGTGCCGTCCAGCCCGCGGTCGCCAGCCTGCGGCTGGCCTTGCGGCAACCCGCGCACCAGCTCGCCCCACCAGTGCGCGGCGGGGTTCATGCCGGCGAGCACGCGTGTGGCGCCCTCGGCGTAGGTGGCGATGCCTTCGTGCAACCAGCGCTGCGGCCGCGCCAGTTGCGGGACCGCGAGGTGCAGCATTTCGTGAACCAGGATCCAGTCCTGGTCGAGCTGCGCGGCACGCGTCTCGCGGCCCAGGCGGATGCGCAGGAAGGGTTCGGGTTCGGCAAAAGCGGTGCCGCCCTTGACGCCGGCGCCTTCCACCGCATGCAGCACGACTTCGAAACGCGCCAGCGGCAAGCGGCCAAGGTAGAGCGCAACGGCGTTCGCGGCCCGCTCGACCCAGGCCAAGGCGTCGTGCACCAGCGCTGCCTGGAAGCCGTCGTCGAATTGAAGCTCGATGTGGCTGTTGCCGATCTGCATGTTGTGCACGCTGTGGAGCGCCGACTGGCCGCGCACGGTCAAGGCCAGGCCGAAAATTCCGGCGCCGAGCAGCGGTCGTCGTTGCACTCGGGCTTTCCTCACCTCAGTGCGGCGTCAGGGGCTCGACCACGCCGCACAGCAGCGCTTCGTCGACCCAGCGCCGCAGCAGCAGGCCGGCCTCGACCGCGACATCGAGCGCCGGCAAGGCGTGCGCCAGGCGCTCGCAAACGGCAGCGAACGACAAGCCCTGCCGCAAGGCGGTGAAGACTCGGGACTCGAACGCCGCGAGGCTGCGAAAGTGCGGCTGGTGGCCACGGCGCCAGATCAGCACATCGCTCGGCTCGACCAGCGCTTGCGCTTGGGGCGGTGCATCGCCCTGGTCGAGCGCATGCCACAGCGCGAGCGTGTTGTGGCTCAGAACCAGGTGCGTGGTCGTCGGCACAAACGCGAAGCCGATGCGGCCCCACGCCTCGGGCGGCACCGCGGCCAGCGCGGCAAGGTGGAGCGGCATGGCGTCGGGGCCGTCGAAGGCGCGCCGCAAGGCCCAGTCGAGCGCGGCCAACTCGGCGATGTCGCGCTCACACGGATAGCGTTCGCGCAGCCAGGGCGCAAAGCCGGCGCCGAAATTGTTCAGGCTCGATTCGGCCGAGGGGTGCGACTGCACGAAGGCCAGGGCATCGGCGTCGAACCACTCGTCGCCGAGGTAGGTGGCCGTGTGGCCGAAGGCGTCGCGCAGCGCATCGACCAGCCGCGCGCGGTAGGCGTGGTGGTAGATGTCGAGCCGGCGCTGCACCGAGATGCCATGGCCGCAGGCGATGCTCGCTTCGACAGTGGCAGAGCCACATTTGCTTGAGAGCACGTGACACGCAAACGCCGACTGCAGTGCCAGCAGCGCGCTCGTCATGCCGCCCGCCTGACGGGCTGAAGCAGGGCATCGGCGGCGATGCGGCGCGCGATGTCGAGTTCGGCCACCAATTCGGCCAGCGGCGGAATGCGGTCGTCGCGCTCGATCATCGTCGCCACCGGGCCGAAGCGCTCAGTGGCCTCGGCGTACAGCGCCCACACCGGGTCGGCGACCGGGTGGTCGTGGGTATCGACCAGGTGGTCACCGTGGTCGGTGTGGCCCGCCAGATGAACCTGGCGCACACGTTCGGCCGGCATCGCGCGCAGGTACTCGTGCGCGTCGAAGCCGTGGTTGACGGCGCTGACGTGGATGTTGTTGAGGTCGAGCAGCAACAGGCAGTCGGCCTCGTCGCAGACTGCGCGCACGAACTGCCACTCGCTCATCTGTGAGCTGTTGAATTCGACATAGCTCGACACGTTTTCGATCAGGATGCGCTGCCCCAATGCGTCCTGCACCTGCTGCAGGTTGCGCACCACGACGCGCAGCGCTTCTTCGGTGTAGGGCAGCGGCAGCAGGTCGTGCAGGTTGCGGCCATGCACGCCGGTCCAGCACAGGTGGTCGGAGATCCACAGCGGTTCGACGCGCCGCGCCAAAGCCGCGAGCGCGCGCAGGTAGGCGCGGTCGGGCCCGGCCACCGAGCCGATCGACAGCGCGACGCCGTGCATCGCCATCGGCCAGCGCTGGCGCATCGCGTCGAGCATCGCCAGCGGCTTGCCGCCGGGCACCAGGTAGTTGTCGGAGATGACCTCCAGCCAGTCCACGTGCTGCGGCGCGGCGAGCAACTCGCCGTAGTGCGCTGTGCGCAGCCCGAGCCCGAAGCCGGCGGTCTTCTCGCCGCTCATGGCTTTACTTCTTGGCCGCCAAGTCGCCGATCGTGCCGCCCTTGGTCAGGCAATCGACCGCGACCACGCCCTTGAAGCTGTGGCCCTTGCAGGCGTTCTGGCCCTTGCAGCTGTTCTCGGTCGTCTTGCAGTCGGCATTGCCCTTGCAGTCGTGCACGCCATAGCAATGCACCTTGTCGCTCGCGGCAACGGCCATGCCGCTGCTGCCCGCGGGCGGTGCCGCTGCGAACGCGGCGGCGGTCAGTGCGAACAGGGCGGCGGCGCTGGCCAGCGAGGCGCCGGTCTTGGCAGTGGTCATGGGGGTTCTCCTTGAGGGTTGGCGGCCGCACGACACCTTGTCGTGCATCCAACAGCCAATTCGCCGCATGACGGCAAAAGGTTACGGGCCTGCCGCGCTTCTCTCAAGCAAATGTGGCTCTGCCACTTTGCTTGACCCCCCTCGGGAGGCCGAGCCCGGACGAAGAACAGTCCGTGCGGACTGTTCTTCGCCTGCGAGGGCAGACCGGCATGCTTGCCGGCCGGCCGGCCTGGCGCGTAGCGACAGGTCTGGGGGCGTTCTCAATTGGCTGCCACGCCGGCACTGCCCGCGGGCAAGCCGCTGCCGGCGCCCAGGGTGCTGAGCTCGCCGTCTGCGCCGATCCTGAAAGCGACGATCTGCTGGCTGCGCGACGCCAGCGCGAACAGCCGGCGACCGTCGGGCGACACGGTGATGTCGAGGGCACCGGCGTTGGCACCCGTGCTGCCGGCGACCGCGTTGACCAACTCGATGCGCCCCGTGCGTGCGATACGGTAGCTGCTGAGCGAGCTGCTGCCGGCGTTGGCGGTGTAGGCGAAACGGCCGTTCGGCGTCACGGCCACCCAGCAGGCGGCGGCTTGGGTGTTTGGCACCGACGCACTGAGCAGCGTCGGCGTGGCCGTGCGTTCGTCGAAGCGGTACGACGACGCGGCGCTGCCCGGCGCTTCCGACACGATCAGGTTGTCGCGGCGATCAAAAGCGAAGCCGAACGGCGTGGCGCCGGATGAGGCCGTGACCACGATGGGGCCGAGCGTGCCATTGCGTCGTACCGGGTAGCTCGTGATGCGATTCGTCGTTCTCTCGGTCACCACCAGCACTTCGCCGTCAGCGCCGAAACCGACCTGGGCCGGGGCGGTGCCGCCGGCGGCCGACAGTCCGCGCGAACTGTTGGGCAGTGGCTGCAACTCGCCCTGGGCGTTGCGAAAGCCCGCCACATTGCCGGCGCCGCCTGCATTGAGCACATACACCAGGCCGTCATGCTCGGCCACGCTGGTGGGTTGCAGGCCACCCGAAGCGACAACCGACAACAGCTCGAGGCCGTGGTTGCGAACAGCGAAGGCGGAGACGGTGTTGCTTTGTGCGTTGACCACGAAGACATGGCGGCCGTCGCCGCTCAGCGTGACCGCGCCCTGCGAACCAAGGCCGGCGCCGGTGCCTTGGCCATTCGTGGCCGCACGGGCCACCAGCGCGAGCTCGCCGCCGCGGCCGGGTGCGAAGACCAGCAACTCGTTGCCGCCGGGGGCATTGGTGCTGGTGAAGATCTTGCCCTCGCGAAACGATGCCTGCTCGTCGCTCGCGAAAGACGGCGCGGCGGCGGCGGTGGTGGCCAGGGCGATGGCCGTGAGTTGGACAGCGAAGCGGCGTCGCGGAAAGTTGATCATGTGAACTCCTGTCGGGGTGAGGTGGATCGCCGAGTGTGTGAGCGCGGCGATCGGCGTAAGGCGCACGTTGTTCGGGCGACTCATCACCAGTTCGCGCACGGGTTGGCTGTGGTTACAGCGCCGGCGCCGCGCTGACGCCACGGCCGTGGTTGCCCGGGGCGGTTGAGGCGTTGCCCGTAACCGAATCCGCTGCGCCGACGAATTGGAGCTACCGATGACCCTGGACGATTTCGAATCCGACCTGGCGCCGTTGTGGACCCACGCGCAAGCCGGTGACGAGGCGGCCTATCGGCAGGCGCTGCTGCGCATCGCCAACCGCCTGCGCG
>JANMYI010000160.1:0-4697 GCA_031381955.1 Burkholderiales bacterium | reverse complement strand
CGCCGTCGGCACCGCAGGCCGGGTCGGCCAGGGCGGCGGCCAGCATTTCGAGCTTGCCGCGTTTGCGTTCCCAGCCGATCCAGCTGCGCTGCGTGGCGCTGAAACGGCGCGCCCGGTGCAGCACGATGAAACGCGGCGCGCTGGGCAGGCCATCGCTGGGCTCAGGCTGCGGGTAGCGCAGGTTCAAGGCCTGCACCTGCTGCACCGCACTGGCCAGCACGGCGGCATCGTTGGTGGCCTGGGCCTGCGGCGCGTCAGCCCAGTCGCTGAGCAGGGCGAACTGCGCATGCACCTCGGGGTTGGCCAGGTGGTGCAGTTCCAGCCGGTGCACCAGCGGCGTGGCGGCGGCGTCGTCGTTCAACAGCGCCGGGATGACCACGATCACCCGGTGCTGCTCCGGCACGCCCTGGGCGAAGGCCAGGCGCGGCAAATGCGAAGGCCGGGCCGATTCGCTGATCAGCCGGTGCATCACCGCCAGCACGGCTTCTGCCGCCGGCAACGCCATCAGCAGCGCGCCCAGCCACCACAACCAGCGCGGCGTGGCCAGGGCCGGCGCCGCATGCCCCAGCAGCCAGGCCACCAGGGCCACCGTGCCCAACACAATGGCGCCCAGGTACAGCGGCACCGTGGCGCGGTGCAGCGCGCCGAGTGCGCGTGTGGCCAGGCTCTCGGGCAGGCCCAGCGCGTGCAGCAGCGCCGGGCGCCCGGCGCCCTGGAGACGAGGCCCTGGCACGCCACTCATTGGGGTGCCCGCGGGCGTGGTGTTCATCAAGCTGAGCAACACCTGCGCCACGCTGGCTTCGCTGCGGCCGCAACGCCGGGCCAGCTTTTCAATCGCATGCAAGGCCAGGTCGCGCGTCACGCCATGTTCGGCGGCGAACACCGGGTTGCCCAGCAGCAGCCCCATCAGGCCGCTGCAGCGCGCCACCAGGTCGGGCCAGTCGGCGTCGCCGATGGCGCGCAGCGAGGTCACGGCGTTGCTCACGCTCAGGTTGTCGGCGGCCTGGTCGGCAATGTGCTGGGTGTGCACGGCCGCGGCATCGGGCAGCGCCGTGGCCAGCCAGTCCAGCACGGGCGGCGGCGCGGCAGTGGTGCGCGCGCCTAGCAGGCGCTGCGCCATCTGGGCCAGAAAGACGCGCCCGGCGCCGCGCTGGGTAAGCATGACCAGCAACTGTTCGAGCAGTCCCAGGCTGCATTGCCCGATCTGGTCGCAGCACAGGTTGGCGACTTCGCGCGCCGCCTTGTTCGCTGCCACGCGCTCGGCCAGGCGGCGCAGGTTTTCCACCAGCACCACGCGCAGTGTGGTTGGCAGGGCCCACATCTCGCCCAGGTTCAGTTCACGCGTTTCCTGGTAGGCGCGCAGAAAGGGCAGCAACAGCGCTTCGTTGAAGGCGCCGTCGGTGTGGGCCACGAAGGCCCAGGCCACGCCGTAGATGCGCGGCAGCCCGGCCAGGGGTTCATCCACCAGCATGGGCAGGGTGCGGAAATAGCTGCGTGGCAGGCCGTCGTGGATCTCCTTGAGCTGGGCTTCGATGATGTGGAAGTTGTCAAGCAGCCATTCCGCTGCCGGGCTGATGTCGTAGCCGGTGCTGGCCTGCACGCTGATGTAGGCGTGAGCGCGGCGCAGCACCCGGATGTTGCTGCGCAGGCGCGGAAAGAAGGTCTGCGCCCCCAGGCGTGCGCGCTCGGCACTGTGCGTCAGCCCCAGGCTGCGGCCGTGCTGCGCGAAGCGCTGCGCGCCGAAAATCTCAGCGCGGATCGGCGGCTGCACGACGTCGTGCGACGCCGCCAGCATGTCGCACAGCGCCGCAGGCGCCTGCGGCAGCAGGCCCGTCAGCACTGTGGGCACGCGGCTCTAACTGACGAGGTAAGCCAATGCGGCCAAAGCAGCCACGCCGAACAGCGTGGTCACCAGGCGGGCGCTGGCCCAGGTGTGCAACGCCTCGGCAGCACAGCGCAGTGCAAACAGCCGCCCACGCGGGGCGCGGCACAAGTTAAGGTGATGCCCCAATGAGGCGAACTCCATGGGGGCGGTATCGGGCGGGTCGCTGAACGACGACGTAGCCCAGGTGGGCGGGGCAAGCATGTGCGGGCTCATGGCAGGGCTTTCGAATACGAGGGGTGACAGGCTTGAAGAGTGGGCTGGATCGTAGGAAGCCGGGCTGAAGCTGTCTGTCGGACAGCGCGCCGTGGCGCGTAGGAGGACGGCGTGCGGCGCCGGACCGGATCAAACCAGCGCATCAAACAAACTCTTGCACCGGCCAAGCCTGCGTTGGCGCAGCGCGCTGCGCTTTGTGCGATATCAGACAGACGCCGCACCGCGCCCGCGGCAAGGTGCGGCCATGTCAACCAACACCGTGAGCCGCCCCAGCCGGTGCTACCGGGTTAACCCGCGCGCCGAGCAGATGGGTCTGCGCGCCGAATGCAGCGATGACAGCTGCGCGCGCATGACGGCCTTTGTGCGTGACTTCGCCGAGGCCATGGCCAGGATCTTGATCGCCAGGCCGCTCCAACCCAAGTTTGACATCTGGTTGTTTCCCTGAGCGGCTGCGTCAAGGTGAGCCGGACCCGAGACTCAATTCCCCCAGGAGAATGGCATGTTTGAAACGTTGACGATGCGCGCCGGCCTCCTTGTCGCGTTGGCCTTGGTGGCCTTGCTCGCCGGCGCCGGCTGCGACAAGCGCTCTGGCCCGCTGCCCACACCGCCGCTGCCTTCACCCCCGCTGCCCACCGCCGCGCCGACCGTGACGCCGCAGGCCTCGGGCGACCCTTCGCTGCCCGATGCCCAGACCGCGCTGCGCGCGGGCGCGGCGCAGGCGTCGGCCAGCGACGCCCAGCGCAGTGCGCCGGCGCACCCCGCCATGACCCGGGCCCAGGAAGCCACCGCCATGCCGTTGCCCGGGCAGGCCAACGACCACTCCAGCCTGGCGCTCGACCCACCGCCGAAACGCGCTGCCAGCGCACCGTGAGCCCGCAGCGCCCGGTGTCCAGGCGTGCCCGCTGGCCAACGCCGGGGGTTGGCATGGCGCTGGTGAGTGCACTGCTCGGCGCACCGGGTTGCGCGACTTGGCGGTCTTACACGCCAGAAGTGGCGCCGGTGCCGGCATTCGACGCGCCGCCGCAATGGTCTGACACCCGCTGCGCTGCAGCGCCCTGCATCGAGACCGGCGCGCAGTGGTGGCGGCGTTTCAACGACGCGCTGTTGGCCGATTTGGTGGCCGCCGCATTGCGTGCCAACACCGGTGTGCTCAGCGCGCGCGCGGCCGTGCAGCAAGCGCGTGCCTTGCGCGACGTGGCCGCTGCCGCGCTCGCCCCTGGTCTGGGCAGTTCGGGCGCGGTGCAAAAGGGCAGCGCGGGTGACCGCAGCACCGGCACCAATTTTCGCCTCGGGCTGGACGCCAGTTGGGAAGGCCGACCTGTTTGGTGCCCAGCGCAGCGGCTTGCGTGCCAGCCAGGCCGCGGCCGATGCGCGCGAAGCCACGCTGGGTAACGTGCAGGTGGTGCTGGCGGGGGAGGTGGCGCTGGCCTACATCCAGCTGCGCAGCGTGCAGGCGCGGCTGACCATTGCCGCCGACAACCTGGCCAGCCAGTTGCAAACCCTGCAGCGCACGCAGTGGCGTGCCCAGGCCGGGTTGGTGTCGGCGCTTGAGGTGGAACAGGCGCGCGGCGCCGCGGCCCAAACCCGTGCCCGGCTGCCGGCGCTGCAGACCAGCATCGACCAGACCCGGCACGCGCTGGCCGTGTTGACCGGCCAGTCCCCGGCGGCGCTGAGCGCCATGCTGGCCACGCCCGGCGCGCTGCCACGAGCCGACGATGACCTGGCCCTGGGCATACCGTCCGACACGCTGCGCCAGCGCACCGGCGTGCGCGCTGCCGAACTGGGCGCGGACGCCGCCCTGGCACGCGTGGCGCAGGCCCAGGCGCAGCGCGCACCCAGCGTGCGGTTGAGCGCGTCGCTGGGCCTGAGCGCGCTCACATTGGGTGGCCTGGGGGCCACGGCAGCGGTGGCCAGCGCGCTGGCGGCGAGCGTGCAATGGCCGCTGTTGATGGCGGCGCGGGCCAGGCGCAGGTCAGCGCCCAGCAAGCGGCGCTGGAGCAGGCGCGCGCGGCTTTTCTGGGCACTGCACTGGCAGCCTTGAAAGATGTTGAGGATGCTTTGGCCGCACTGCGCGGCGACGCCCTGCGCCAGGTGTAATTGGTGGAGGCCGCGCGCGCCGCCGACAGCGCCGCGTTGCTGGCGCGCCAGCGCTTCGACAGTGGCTTGATCGACTTTCAGACCGTGCTGGAAACGCAGCGCAACCAGCTTGCCGCGCAAGACAGCGTGGCCGGCGTGCGCGCCGAGCTGAGCGCCGGACAGGTGCGGCTGTTCAAGGCGTTGGGCGGCGGCTGGCGCAGCGCGCCCAGCGCACAGGGCGGCGGAAGGTCAACGTTGATGTCAACGACCGCATCAAGCAAGGCCAGGTGCTGGTCGAACTCGACACGGCCAAGCTGCGCGACCAGATCGCGCGGCCGCGCGCAGGCCTCAGCGCGGCCGGCGCGCGGGTGGCGCAGACCACGGCCACGGTGGGCGAAGCGCGGGCCAACCTGGCGCGTTTCGAAGAGGTGGCGCGCTTGTCGGGCGGCAAGGTGCCTTCGCGGGCCGAGACTCGCTGGCGCGCGCGCCGCGCTGGCGCGCGCTCAGGTTGACCCGGCCAGCG
>JANMYI010000775.1:0-4984 GCA_031381955.1 Burkholderiales bacterium | reverse complement strand
AGCTGGTGCAACCTTTGCAAGGCATCCACGATCTATCTTTGCGATGAAGACTTTGCCCCGCAAATTGCTGCAGCGCCTGTTTTGGCTGATGCTGGCCGCATTCACCTTCACCGGCATGGGCGCGGCTGCGGCCGCTGAGTTCCTGGACCCCGAACGTGCCTTCGTGGTCAGTGTTCGCGCGCTTGATGAACGTGCGGCCGAAGTGCGCATCGTCGTGGCGCCGGGCTACTACCTGTACCGTGAAGCTTTCCGCTTCGACGCCACGGCGGCCACGCTCGATGCGCCCGACATTCCGCCGGGCAAGGTGAAGTTCGACCAAACCTTCCAGAAGAACGTCGAAACGCACCGCGGCGATGTCCGCATCCGCGTGCCCGTGCGCGAAGCCGGGCCCGAATTCAAGCTCGCCATCACCAGCCAGGGCTGCGCCGACGCCGGCCTGTGCTACCCGCCGCAAACCCTGCACGCCAACATCAGCCTGGCCGGTTTTGGCGGCAACGCCAGTGCGCGCATGCTCAGCCTGGCCGTGCCCGGCGTGTTCACCGGTGGCGCCGTGCCCGGCAGCGCCGCGCCCGCGCCCGGCGCCAACGGTGCCAACAACAGCGGCAGCGACGAGAGCGCCAGCGTGCTCAATGTCCTGCGCAGCGGCCGGTTGTGGGCCATTGCCGGGGCCTTTGCGCTGATGGGCCTGCTGCTGGCGTTCACGCCCTGTGTGCTGCCCATGGTGCCCATCTTGTCGTCGATCATCGTGGGCCGGGGCAATGCCGTCTCGCGCGGCCGCGGCCTGGGCCTGGCGGCGGTGTATTCGCTCGGCATGGGCCTGGTCTACACCGCGCTCGGCGTGGCCGCCGGCCTGGCCGGCGAAGGCCTGGCCGCGGCCCTGCAAACGCCTTGGGTGCTTGGTGCCTTTGCGTTGGTGATGGTGCTGTTGGCGCTGGCCATGTTCGATGTCTTCACGCTGCGCCTGCCCGCGGCGCTGGAGCAACGATTGACCGACATGTCCCATGGCCACGGCGGCGGCCGGCTGGCCGGGGTGTTCATGATGGGTGCACTGTCGGCCCTGATCGTCAGCCCCTGCGTCAGCGCGCCCCTGGCCGGCGCACTGCTGTTCATCAGCCAGACGCGCGACGTGGTGTTGGGCGGCGCGGCCCTGTTGGCCCTGTCGTTCGGCATGAGCGTGCCGCTGCTGCTGGTGGGCGCCTCGGCCGGCGCCTTGCTGCCCAGGGCCGGGCCGTGGATGCTGGGCATCAAGAAGGTCTTCGGCGTGCTGTTGCTCGGCGTGGCGGTGTGGATCATCCAGCCCGTGTTGCCGCCCAGCCTGGCGCTGTGGCAGCCGCCGGCGCAAGCCCCCGCGCTGGCGTTCAAGACCGTGCGCAACGTTGCTGAACTCGACGCCGAATTGAAGGCCACCACCCGCCCGGTGCTGCTCGACTTCTATGCTGATTGGTGCGTGTCGTGCAAGGAGATGGAGCGCTTCACCTTCACCGACCCGACCGTGGCCGCGCTGATGAGCCAGGCTTTGTTGCTCAAGGCCGATGTCACGGCGAACCAAGACGATGACCGCGCGCTGCTCAAGCGCTTTCACCTCTTCGGCCCACCGGGAACCGTCTTCTTCGATGCCCAGGGCCGTGAATTGACGGGGGTTCGAGTCATCGGTTATCAAGACGCAGCCAAGTTCACGCAATCGCTGAAAGCTGCCGGCCTGGGCGGCTCCGTGGCGGCCAGCAACGGCCTGAACTGAATTTCACTGCGCCGCGCCCCCACGAATGCGGTGGGGCAAACGTGGTGCCGCTGCGCCAGCAAGGCCGAAGTCTTGGCCCAGAATATCCGCCACCCCATGGCCATGCTGCGCACAACAACACCTCGCCAAGCCCGCTCTCAAGGAAATGTGGCTCCGCCACTTTCCTTGACCCCCGCGGGGGGCGGCCGGCTTAAGCCGGCCTGGGGGCCTGCATTCGTGGCTGCCCTTGCCTGCGCCTTGCTGGTGGGGGCTTGCGCCACCGAACCTGCCGAGCCGCCGCGGCCAGCGCCCAAGCCCGTGCCGGGCGCCGCCCAGTCCACAGCACCCAAGGCGGCCGACGCCGCGGCATCGGCCGCTGCGCCTTCAGCTTTTGGCGAGCGTGACATCCAGGCCACGCTGCAAAGCGTGCGCGACTTGCTCAACGCCGGCCAGGAAGACCAGGCCGTTGCCGAGTTGCAAAAGGTGCTGGCCGCCGAGCCGCAACAGAAGACGGCGCTGAGTTTCATGCGCCAGATTCGTGAAGACGCCACCGGGCTGTTGGGCCGTGAGTCGTTCAGCTACAAAGTGCAGTCGGGCGATGTGCTGGCCACCATCGCGCAACGCTTCTTGAACGACCGCGACTTGTTCTATGGGCTGGCCCGCTACAACGGCATCAAGGTGCCACGCCAACTGCAACTCGGCCAAGTGATTCGCGTGCCCGGCAAGCAGCCGCCGGCCCCACAGCCACCAGCCAAGACCGTGCGCAGCGCGCCCGCCGAGACGCAGACCAACGAGCCGGCCGTGCCCGTGCCATTGACCGCGCCAACAACTTTGGCAACAGACAACGCTGGCGATGTGGCCAAGCGCGAGCGCGAGCACCAAGCCAACATCACACGCTACGCCCGCGAGGCGCGCACGGCCATGGCCAAGCAGGACGTGTGCGGCGCCATTGCGGCGTGGAGCGAAGTGCTGAAGCTGGACATCGAGCATCGCACCGCCCGGCTGGAGCGTGAGAAGGCCTACGAGCTGAAAAAGCGCCTGCCTGCCAGCAAGTGCTGAACCGGCGGCCAATGCTCTAAAACGTCAGCGCCGGCTGGGCGCGGGCGCAACCGGCGCGACGCGCCATTCCTTGAGCCGGGCCGCGGCCAGCCGGTGGCCAGGCTGCCACTGCAGGCTGCGCTCCAGCGCGGCAACGGCCGCCGGCCGGTTGGTTGCGGCCAGGCTTTCGGCGTGGCGGTAGTGCAGCTCGGCTAACGCATTGCGCAAGCCGGCGTTGTCGCGCTGCGCCGCGGCCAGGGGTTGAAGCAGCGCAATGGCGGCTTCGGTTTCGCCTTGCTGCGCCAGCAACATGGCGTGTTCAACATCATTGCGCTCGCTGGCGTCGGCCCCGCTGCGCGGCGGCACCGTTTGGCGCGCCAACTGGCCGCCGCGCTGCGAGCGCGCACGCTCGATGTCGCGCAGCGCATCGGCCGCGCCGGTGTGGGGCGCCACCGCCGCCAGCACCTCCAGGTACAGGCGCATGGCCAGGTCCAACTCGCCGCGTTCACGCGCCTGGCGCGCGCGGGGCAGCACGTCATTCATCAAGGCCAGGCTGGCCGACTGCGCCAGCTCGCGCACCGAGCGTGCCTCGATGTCCCCCGGTGCCACGGCCAGCACCACTTCGGCGGCCCAGGCCGCGTCGGCCCAATGGCTGGCCGCAGCGGCGCGCACGGCGGCCTCGCGGTGCTGGTGCACGAACTGCACCAACGCCAGTTCAACCGTGCTGGGCGCGCTGGCCGCCGTGGCGGGTGCGTCGGCCAGCGCGGGCAAGGGGCCGGGCAAGTTGAACGAGGGCATGGGTGTGCCGCAGGCGCTTAACGCCAGCGTCAACAGGACGGCGGCACCGGCCTTCATGGCCGCATCCGCCCGCGCGCGGGCTGCACACGGGCCTTGAAAGCGTCGAGGTCATGGTCGCCGAAGATCATGGTGCGCTTGATCAGCAAGGGCCAGGTGTAGAACGGGTTGCTGCCCGCGTTCACCGTCAGGCCCAACTCGTAGCCGTTGCGTTGCAGCGCCTCCAGCACCGGGGCATTGGCGTCGCCGTACGGATAGGCGAACTGCCGCACCTTCACCGGCAACGGGGCCAGGCTGCGTTCGATCACGCTGCGCGCCTGGCGCAGCTCGGTGTCCAGGCGCTGCCGGTAGGCGCTGTCGCTCTCAGCGGCATGGCGTTCTACCAGGTTGGCATGGGTCTTGGAATGCGCCTGGACGTCAACCAGCCCGGAGCGTTGCATCTCCTGCAGCTGCGCCCAACTCAGCGCGTCGCGCCCGCCGATGAAGTCGGTGTAGACGAACAGCGTGGCCGGCAGGCCGTGTTTTTTCAGCAGCGGAAACGCCAGGCGAAAGACCGATTCATAGCCGTCGTCAAACGTCAGCACCACGGCCTTGCGCGGCAGCGGCTGCTTGCCGGCCAAAAAGGCCTGCACGTCGCTCAGACGCAGCACCTGATAGTGCTGGGCCAGCAGCCATTCGAGCTGGGCTTCGAAGCGCTCGGCGGTGACTGTCATCTTCGATGCCGGCGCACCCAGCCGGTGATAGGCCAGCACCACCACGCCTTGCCAACCTTGCGCCGCCACGCCCAGCGGGTTGGCGGCCACCAGTGGCACGACGAGTGGCGTGCCGGCCTCGACCACCCAGGTGTCGCCGTTGGCTTGGGCAATCTGCCAGGCCTGCTTGGCGTCACCCAGATAGCGGCGGGCGATGCTGGCCAGCGTGTCGCCGGCCACCGGCTGGTACACCAGCAGGCGTTCACTGCGGCCCAGCACCACACCGGGTTGCAAGGCGCCAGCCGCGCTGGGCGCCGTGCTGGGGGCCGCGGAAGGCAGGGCGGGCACGGCCGGCGCCGGGGTGCGGCTCGCACACCCGGCGCCCAGCGCCGCGGCCAGCAGCAGCACAGGGATCGACCCGGCGGCCCGGCTCATCACCGCATCAAGCCTCGGGCGGCCGCGCCGGCAGCGGCGTCATGGCCGCCGGCCCCTGGGTGGGCAGGGTGGACGGGCGCGGCCGCGGGCCGCCGTAGCGTTGTTCCAGGGCCTGGGCCATGGCGTCGTAGGCGGCGAACAGTTCACCGAATTCGTCTTTGCGATGCTCGTTGATGCGGTGGTCGAAGCGGCCCTTGGCCAGCTCGCCCATCGATTCGCTCACCAGCCGGATCGGCTTGGCAAACCAGTCACCCAAAGGTACATCGCCGCGGCCACCGCGGCCACGGTGACCAGGGCCAGGGCCACC
>JANMYI010000760.1:0-17096 GCA_031381955.1 Burkholderiales bacterium | reverse complement strand
GCCCACACCGCCTTGGCCGAGCCGCGCGTGATGCGCGCGAACAGCGGCACATTGAAGATGCCGATGGCCACGATGCTGGTCACCATGCCCGGGCCATAAATGGCGGTGAGCATGATGGCCGAGAGCAGCGCCGGGAAGGCGAAGCTGAAGTCAGCCGCGCGCATCACGAGTTCTTCGACCCAGCCGCCGCGCGCCGCCGCCAGCGCGCCCAGGCTGACGCCGGCCAGCAGGCCGATGCCCACCGCGATCACGCCCACCGCGATGCTGCTTTGCGCGCCCACCAGCAACTGCGAGGCGATGTCGCGGCCCAGGCTGTCGGTGCCCAGCCAGTGCGCGGCGCTGGGCCACGCGAGCTTGGCCGGGTTGTCGATCTCGGTGGCCGGGTAGGGCGTCCAGACGAGCGACAGCAGGGCCGCGGCGCATAACAGCGCCGTCAACACGACGCCGATCATGAAGCTGGGATGGCGCGCGGCCCTGGAGGCGAAAGCCCGGGACAGCGCCGTCATGACACGCGCAGCCTGGGGTCGATCAGCGCATACAGCACATCGACGATGAAGTTCACCGCCACCACCATGGCCGCCAGCAGCATCACCACGTCACGCACCACCACCAGGTCGCGGTTGGAGATGGCCTGGAACACGAGCCGGCCCACGCCGGGCAGCACGAACACGTTCTCAATCACAACGGTTCCGGTGAGCAGGTTGGCGAACTCCAGGCCCATCACCGTGAGCACCGGGATCATGGCGTTGCCCAGCACATGGCGCAGCAGCGTCTGGCGCCGGCTCAGGCCCTTGGCGCGCGCGGTGCGAACGAAGTCTTCGCGCATCACCTCCAGCACCGCCGAGCGCGTGACGCGGGCGAGGATAGCCGCTTGCACCACCGCCAGCGCGATGGCCGGCAACAGCAGTGCTCTCAGGCCCGGCCACAGGCCACCGCCGTCTTCTTCGCTCCAGCCCGGGAAGCCGCCCGCGCTCACCCATTGCAGCTTCACGGCGAACAACAGCACCAGCAGGATCGCAAACCAGAAGCTCGGTATGGCAATGCCCAGTTGGCTCAAGGCCATCACGCCGACATCGCCCGCGCGCTGGTGGCGCGAAGCGGCGTACAGGCCCAGGCTCAAGGCCAGCACGGTGGTCAGCAGCATCACCAGCACGGCCAGCGGCGCGGTGACTTGCAGGCGTTCAGCGATCAGCTCCGCGGTGGGAGTGTCGTAGCTCACGCTCATGGCCGTGCGGCCTTGCAGCAGGCCGCCGACCCAGTCGGTGTAGCGCTGCAGGGGCGGCCGGTCCAGGCCGAGTTTGGCCTGCAAGGCGGCCAGGGCTTCGGGCGTGGCCGTGTCGCCCAGGATCACCTGCGCCGCATTGCCCGGCAGCAGCTCGAGCACGGCAAACACCACGATGGAGGCCACCGCCAGGGTCAGCATGAAGGTGACCAAGCGGCGCAGAAGGAACCACGCCATGCAACCTATGATGCCCCAAGCATCTAATGTCGTTCACCGGCAACGTGGCCATGGCCGCGAAAAGGGTTTTGCAGTTCGGGCTGGTTTTTCCAGGCTAAAAACCGTGGCCATCCTGCATGGCGTCAGTGGCACATGAAATTTCTTGACCGCACCGTTCTACTTGCCGTGTTGGCCAGCCAGGCCGGCATCACCTGGGCCCAGGGCGGGCCGCCGATGGCCCCGCCCATTTCGGCCGCACCGGCGGTGCAGCGCAAGCTGCCCTTGTTCGATGATTTCAGTGCCCGACTCGAAGCCGCTGAAAGCGTTGAGCTGCGCTCGCGCGTGGCCGGCACGGTGCTGAAAGTGCACTTCCGCGACGGCCAAGACGTGAAGCGCGGCGAGCTGTTGTTCAGCATCGACGCGCGGCCCTTTGCGGCCGAGCTGGCGCGCTTGCAGGCGCAACTGGCCGCGGCGCAAAACAGCGAGGCCTTGAGCGCCAGCGAGTTGCTGCGCTCGCGCAAGCTGCTGGAACAAAAGGCCGTGGCGCAACAAGAAGCTGATCAAGCCGAGGCCGCGGCGCGCAGCGCGCAGGCCGCGGTGCGCGTGGCGCAGGCCGCGGTGGCCAGTGTGCAGCTCAACGTGGACTACGCGCAGATCCGCTCGCCCATTGCCGGGCGCGTGTCGCGCGCGGCCGTCACCGCGGGCAACTTGGTGGGCGTGGGCGAACCCGTGCTGACCACGGTGGTGGCGCAAGACAAGGTGCATGCCTGGTTCGACATGAGCGAGCAAGCCTACTTGCGTGCCCGCCCCAGGCTGCTGGTCAACGACGGCGTGAAAAACGGGGCCGGCAGCGCGGTCGGCCTGGGGCTGGCCAACGAGGCCGGCTTCCCGCACACCGGGGTGATCGACTTCATCGACAACCGCTTGAATGCGGCCACCGGTTCGATCCGCGTGCGCGCGGTGTTCGACAACCGAGCCGGCCTGTTCCTGCCCGGCCTGTTTGCCCGGCTGCGCTTGAGCGCGGGCGCGGCGCAAGACGTGGTGCTCACGCCCGAGCGCGCCATCGGCACCGACCAGAGCAAGCGCTTTGTCTACGTCGTGGGCGCTGACAAGCAGGCGCAGTTTCGTGAGGTCAAGCTCGGGCCATTGGTCGACGGCCTGCGGATCATTGAAAGCGGCCTGAAGGCCGGCGAGCTGGTGGTGGTGAATGGTTTGCAGCGCGTGCGCGCAGGCGCGCCCGTGGCCGCGCAGGTGCTGGCGGTGGATGAGCGCGGCATGCCGGTGGAGCCAGCGGTTATGCCGCCAGGCTCACCGGCACCGCCTGCTTCAGCACCCGCCTCGGCGGCCAAAAAGCCCTGAGGCGCTGGATGAAACAACCCCCACGTCGCTTCGCTCCTGCCCCCCGAGGGGGCGGTCAGTGTCTTCGGGCGGCCGGGCGCCACTGACATGAACATCTCGCGCTTTTTCATCGACCGGCCGCGCTTTGCCGCGGTGCTGTCGATCATCATCTTCCTGCTCGGCGCCTTGTCGCTGCAGCGCTTGCCGATTTCCGAATACCCTGAAGTGACGCCGCCGCAGGTGGTGGTGCGCGCGCAGTTCCCCGGCGCCAACCCGCGCGTGATTGCCGAGACCGTGGCCACGCCACTGGAGGAGCAGATCAACGGCGTCGAGGGCATGCTGTACATGAACAGCCAGGCGTCGTCAGACGGCTCGATGACGCTGTCGATCAGCTTCAAGATCGGCACCAACCCCGACACCGCCGCCACCGAGGTGCAAAACCGCGTCAACCGCGCGCTGCCGCGGCTGCCCGACATCGTGCGCCAGATCGGCGTGACCACCGAAAAGAGTTCGCCGAACTTCATCATGGTGGTGCACATGGTGTCGCCCGACAACCGCTACGACGCGCTGTACCTGCGCAACTACGCGGCGCTGAACGTGCGCGACCGGCTGTTGCGCATTCCCGGTATCGGCACGGTTCTAACGTTTGGCTCGGGCGACTACGCCATGCGCATCTGGCTCGACCCGAACAAGCTGGCCGATCGCAAGCTCACGTCGGCCGACGTGGTGAAAGCGCTGCGCGAACAGAACGCGCAGGTGGCGGCTGGCGTGGTGGGCGCGCCGCCGGTGGCGGGCCGCATCGACTTTCAACTCGCCATCAACACGCAAGGGCGCTTGAACAGTGAGGAACAGTTTGCCGATGTGATCATCAGCGCCGACGCCGCCAGCGGCGCGCTGGTGCGCATCAAAGATGTGGGCCGCGTGGAACTGGGCCCCAACACCTACGCCCTGGGCTCGCTGCTCAACAACCAGGAAGCCGCCGCCATCGGCGTCTTTCAGGCGCCCAATTCAAACGCGCTGGCCGTGAGCGAAACCGTTCGCACCACCATGGCCGAGCTGAAGCAGAACTTTCCACCGGGGGTGGACTACGCGATCGTCTACGACCCCACGCGCTTCGTGCGCACGTCGATCGAAAAGGTGGTCATCACGCTGTTCGAGGCCATCGCGCTGGTGGTGCTGGTGGTGGTGATCTTCCTGCAGACCTGGCGCGCCTCGCTGATCCCGTTGCTGGCCGTGCCGGTGAGCATCGTCGGCACCTTCGCGGTGCTGCATGTGCTGGGCTTTTCGATCAACACGCTCACCCTGTTCGGGCTGGTGCTGTCGATCGGCATCGTGGTTGACGATGCCATCGTGGTGGTGGAAAACGTCGAGCGCAACATCGAGGCCGGCTTGGCGCCGCGCGAGGCCGCGGTGCAGGCCATGCAGGAAGTGTCGGGCCCGATCATCGCCATCGGCCTGGTGCTGTGCGCGGTGTTCGTGCCGCTGGCTTTCGTGGCCGGGCTGGAGGGTCAGTTCTACCGCCAGTTCGCGGTGACGATTGCCATCTCCACCATCATCTCGGCGTTCAATTCCTTGACGCTGTCGCCGGCCCTGGCCGCCATCTTGCTCAAGCCGCGCGGCGCCGCACCCGACGCGCCCACGCGGCTGTTGATGGCGCTGTTCGGCTGGTTCTTCCGCTGGTTCAACCGCTTCTTCAAGCGCAGCGCCGACGGCTATTCCCGTGGCATCACCGGCGTGGTGGTGAAACGCAAAACGCTGGCGCTGCTGGTGTATGCGCTGCTGCTCGGTGCCACGGCGCTGTTGTTCATGCGTGTGCCGCCGGGCTTCGTGCCGCAGCAAGACAAGCAGTACCTGATCGGCATTGCCCAGTTGCCCGATGGCGCCAGCCTGCAGCGCACCACCGAGGTCATTCGCCGCTTGAGCGAGATCGCCAAGGGCGTGCCCGGCATTCAGGATGCTGTGGCGTTTCCGGGCCTGTCGATCAACGGCTTCAGCGCCGCGCCGAATGCCGGCATCGTGTTCTTCGCGCTCGATGAATTCGACAAACGGCAGACGCCCGAACTCAGCGCCGACGCCATCGTCGGCCAGGTCAACATGCGCCTGGGCGCGATCCAGGACGCCTTCCTGTTCGTGCTCTCGCCACCGCCCGTGAGCGGCCTGGGCAATGCCAACGGCTTCAAGCTGCAATTGCAAGACCGCGCGTCGCTGGGCGAAGGGGCGCTGCAAGGCGCGGTGCAGCAACTCATGGGCCGCGTCTATGGCGACCCGAACAGCGGCATCACGCAGTTCTTCAGCAACTATCAGATCAATGTGCCGCAGTTGCTGACCCAGATCGACCGCACGCGCGCCAAGCAAATGGGCGTCAGCCTGACCGATGTGTACGAGACCATGCAGACCTACCTGGGTTCGCTTTACGTGAACGACTTCAATCGCTTCGGCCGCACCTTCCAGGTCATCGTTCAGGCCGATGCACCGTTTCGCGCGCGGGCTGAAGACATCGGCCAACTGAAGGTGCGCAACAACCTGGGCCAGATGGTGGCGCTGTCGTCGTTGATGACGGTGGAGCCGAGCTTCGGCCCCGGCGCGGTGGCGCGCTACAACGGCTTTTATGCGGCCGACATCAACGGCGCGCCCAAGCCCGGCGTCAGCTCGGGCCAGGCGCAGGCGCAGATGGAACAGATCCTGGCGCAGACGCTGCCGCGCGGCATCGGCTACGAATGGACCGAACTGGTCTACCAGGAAAAGATCGCCGGCAACACCATGGCGGTGGTGTTCCCGCTGTGCGTGCTGCTGGTGTTCCTGGTGCTGGCGGCCACGTATGAGAGCTGGACGCTGCCGCTGGCCATCATCCTGATCGTGCCGATGTGCATCTTGTCGGCCATGTTCGGCATCTGGGTCAGCGGAGCGCTCGGTGCGCCGGGTGACAACAACATCTTCTCGAAGGTTGCACTGGTGGTGCTGGTGGGGCTGGCGTGCAAGAACGCGATCCTGATCGTTGAGTTCGCGCGCCACCTTGAGCAAAACGGCGAGTCGCTGGTGCAGGCCGTGGTGCATGCCTGCCGCTTGCGGCTGCGCCCGATCCTCATGACCTCGATCGCCTTCGTGGCCGGCGTCACGCCGCTGCTGCTTTCCACCGGCGCCGGGGCCGAAATGCGCCGCGCCATGGGCGTGGCGGTGTTCTCGGGCATGCTGGGCGTGACCTTCTTCGGCCTGTTCCTCACGCCGGTGTTCTACGTCGTCTTGCGCAAATTCAAACTGGCGCGCGGCAAGGCAGCCGCGGGGCGCGCGGCATGATGCGGTGGCCGCTCTGCTGTGTTGTCCTGCCAAGCCTGCTGTTTGGTTGCGCGCAACCGCCTACCGTCATCGCGCCGGTGGCGGCCGTGCCGGCGTCTTACGTCATGCCGGCCGCAGCAGGCGAGCCGATCAATGCCTTTTGGCGCGCCTGGGCCGACCCGCCGCTGAATGCCCTGCTGGCTGATGCCGAGCGCGCCAACACCGACGTGCGCCTGGCCCAAGCGCGGCTGCAAGAGGTGCGCGCCAACGCCGCCGAAGCCAACGCCAACCGCCAGCCCGCGGTGGGCGCCACGGCCGCCGCCGGCCGCGGCAACACGCTGGGTTTTCCGGTGGACAACTTCGTCAGCGTGGGCGGCAGCTTCAACTGGGAACTCGACTTCTTTGGCCGCACCCGGCGCGCAGGCGATGCGGCCGCGGCGCAGGTGCAGGCCAGTGAAGCCGGCGTTGACGTGGCGCAGCGCATGGTCGGCGCCGAGTTGGTGACGCAGTACCTGGCCCTGCGTGGCGCGCAGCAACGCCTGGCCGTGGCGCGCGAGGCCTTGGTCAACCAGCTTGAGGCGCAGCGCATCGTGCGCGTGCGTGCTGAACTGGGCCGCGGCACGGCGCTCGATCTGGCGCGCGCCAATGCCTTGGTTGAGAACACGCAGGCCAGCTTGCCCGCGCTGCAAGGCGGCATCGAACGTGCCGCCTTTCGCCTGGCCACGCTGAGTGCGCGCAGCCCCGGCGCCACGCTGGCGGCGCTGGCACCGACGCGCGCCTTGCCCAGCCTGCCCGTGGTGCCGGCCGCGGCGCTGGCTGCGGGCACGCCGCAGGGCTTGCTGGAGCGCCGGCCTGACATTCGCCAGGCCGAACGGCAATTGGCGGCGGCCACGGCAAGCATCGACGTGGCCAAGGCGGAGCTGTACCCGCGCATCAGCCTGGTGGGGCTGCTGGGTTTTGCCAGCGCGGGCCTGGGCGATTTGCTGGGCAGTGCCGGGCGCAACGCCAGCCTGGGCGCCAGCCTGAGCTGGGCGGCGCTCGACTTCGGCCGCGTGCGCGCCCGCATCGGCGCCAGCCAGGCGCGCGCGCAGCAGGCCTTGCTGGTCTGGGAACAAACGGTGCAGCTCGCGCTGGAAGAAACTGAAGGAGCGCTGTCGCAGTACACACGCAGCGTGCAGCAAGCCGCGCGGCTGGGGAACGCTGCGCGTGAAGCGCAAGAAGCGGCGCGGCTGGCGCGCCTGCGCTTCGAGGCCGGGGCAAGCGACTTTCTCACCGTGCTGGACGCCGAGCGCAGCGTGCTGGCCGCGCGCGACGCGCTGGTGCAAGCGCAGCAGGCCAGCCTGGTGGCCCTGGTGGCGGTGTACCGGGCATTGGGTGGGGGTTGGGGCATGGAGCGGCCAGCGGGGTGAAGCTTCGCCCTTGCTGCGCTTGCTGCCCTTGACCCCTGCTTGAGTTTGTCATACACTGGATGACATGCGCGTCAATGCCCGCTTCGACCCCGACACTCAGGCTCAGCTTGAGTACATCGTGGCCACCACCGGCCAGGCGGTGAGCCAGGTTGTGCGCGAATGCGTGGCCACGTATTACGTGCAATTGCGTGCGCGCGAACAAGGGCCAAAGGGCTTGCTGGCGCTGGTCGGCCGGGGCGACAGTGGCCGCGCCGATGTCGCCAGCCAAGCCAAGCGCTTGTTGGCTGAAGGCTTGACGGCCAAGGTTCGCCCTGCGCGCAAGGCCTGAGCGTCTGGCCGCGCCGTGATCGCAGTCGACACCGGCTTTCTCTACGCGCTGGTGGATCGCAGCGACGACTGGCACGAACGCGCCAAGGCGCAGATGCACACCGCGGCTGAAGGCTGGGTCACCACCTGGCCCGTGCTCACCGAGGCTTGCTTCTTGATGCAGCGCTGGCTCGGCCCGCAGTTTGCATCGGCGTTGATCGATGACGTGGCCGCCAGCGGCCTGCTGGTGTGGGACTTACCCACGGCCGCTGCGGCCCAGGCCAGCACCCTCATGAAACGCTATGCCAAGCTGCCGATGGACCTGGCTGACGCTTCGCTGGTGCTGCTGGCCGAGCACCTGGGCCACGGCCGCATTCTTTCCACCGACGAACGCGACTTCGGCGCTTACCGCTGGAAGCAGCGCAAGCCATTTCACAACCTGTTGGCCTGAAGGCTGGCTTAAAGGAATCGACCATGCGACTGCAAGACAAAGTAGCCATCATCACCGGCGCGGCCTCGGGATTTGGCGAGGGCATTGCGCGCAAATTCGTGGCCGAAGGCGCGCGCGTGCTGGTGGCTGACCGCGACGCTGCGGGCGCACAGCGCGTGGCCGCCAGCCTGGGTGCGGCAGCACTGGCCATTCAGGTGGACGTGGCCGTGGCCGCTGACGTGAAGCGCATGCTCGACGCCGCCGAAAAACATTTCGGTGCAACGGACATTCTGGTCAACAACGCCGGCATGGGCCATTTGCCGCAGCCGCTTGAAGGCCTGCCCGAAGACGAGTTCGACCGCCTGTTCGCGGTGAACATGAAGGCGATTTACCTGGCCGCGCGCGAGGCCGTGCCGCGCATGAAGGCGCGCCAGGGTGCCGGCATGAAGGGCGTCATCTTGAACATGGCCAGCACCGCCGGCGTCAGCCCGCGCCCGCGCCTGGCCTGGTACAACGCCAGCAAGGGCTGGGTCATCACCGCCACGCGCGCCATGGCGGTGGAACTGGCGCCATTCGGCATCCGCGTGGTGGCGCTGAACCCGGTGGCCGGCGACACGCCGATGCTCAATACCTTCCTGGGCGAAGACACGCCCGAGATGCGCGCCAAGTTCCTCTCAACCATTCCGCTCGGGCGTTTTTCGCGGCCCGACGACCTGGGCAATGCGGCGTGCTTCCTGTGCAGCGATGAAGCCTCGATGATCACCGGCGTGTGCATGGAAGTTGACGGCGGGCGCTGCATTTGAAACGTTAAGGCCTGTTCACACCGCACAGGTTTGCGGAAGCGTGAGCCAGCCCTAGTTCCGGCTGCGCAGCCACTCCAGCTTGGCCGCATACAGCGCGCGCTCGCCGGTTCGGGTGCTGTGCTCGCGGGCCAGTTCAAGTTGTTCGCGCGCGCCCTTCTCGTCGCCCAACCTGAACTGGGCCAGGCCCAACCAGAAGTGAAATTCGGCGTGGTATGGGGCGCGTGCAACCTCCCTGGCGAACAGCTCGCGCGCGGCATGGTCATCGCCGCGCTCCAGCGCCGCGCTGCCCAGGTCGAAGAAGTGGTACGGCGGGTAGGGCTCGATAGCCGCCAGGCGGGCCTGCACCACGCGGGCCTCGCCGTGCCGCCCGGCTTGTGCCAACACCTGACCCAGGTTGAACAAGGCGCGCGTGTTGTCGGCCTCAAGGCCGAGCACCGTGGCAAAGGCCTGCTCGGCCGCCGCCAGGTCGCCCCGGCGCTGGTAGATCACGCCCAGCGTGTTGGTCGCCGGCAAGAAGTTCGGCTCGTGCAGGAGTGCCGCGCGCGCCCACCAGTAGGCCTCGTTCACCGCGCCGGCGGCCAGGTGCTCCGCCGCGCGGTTGTTCAGGAACATCGCCACCACGGTGGTCTCAGTGATCTCGCGCGTGCGCAGGCCGCGCAGTTCGTCGGGCGGCAGGAAGTCGATGGTGAACTGGGTCCTGTCGACGCTGCGCGTGGTGGCCATCGACACCGGCCCAAGCGTGACGTTGACATGGCCGCTGCGCAGCATCAGTTCACCGCGGCGGCTCCACACATCGTCGACATAAGCGCTTTGGTAGTGCACCTGCAAGCCCAGCTCCCTGGCCAGCGCACCGGTCATCAGCACCAGTGACAAGCAATTGCCCGAGCGCGCCTCGAAGGCCTGGGCGGCGTTGCGCGTGCGCGTGGCGTCGTACTCCACCTTGAGCTGGCTGCGCTTGTACAGCGCCTCGACCAAGCCGCGCTGCGGGCCGAGCTGGCGCAACTGGCTGGCGATGTCTTCGCGCAGGTAGCGCTGCATGGCCGGGCTGGCCGCCAGCGCTTGGTCGGGCAGCACGGGCTCAGCCGGCGCGGCGAAGCTGGCGTCGCGCAGCAGCGGCTGGGGTTGCTGCGGTGCGGGGGCGTGGGCGCAGCCCGGCAGGCTGGCAACCAGCACCGTGGCGGTCAGGGCTGAGGTGGCCCAGCGCACCAGGCGCGAAGGGGTGGGCAGGGTAGCGGCAGGAACAGGGCTCATGGTCGTTCACCTCGCGTTGCCAGATTAGAACCTGCCACGGGCAACGCCACAATCATCGCCGACATCATCGCCGCCCTGTTCGCAGCCCTGTTGCTCAACCCACATCAACCCGCCATGACCGACCCGCTCATCCCCACGCCCGCCCTGCATGAATGGGTCAATGCCCTGTGGTTGGCCGCGGGCTCCAGCGCCACCGAAGCCCGGCTGACGGCCGACCACCTGGTGCAGGCCAACCTCACCGGGCACGACTCGCACGGCGTGGGCATGGTGCCGCGCTATGTGAAGAGCTTTCTGGCCGGCGAGCTCAAGCTGAATGAGCATGTCGCGGTGGTCAACGACGCCGGCACCCTGCTCACCCTGGATGGCCGCTGCGGCATGGGCCAGGTGGTGGCGCAAGAAGCCATGACCCTGGCCATTGCGCGCGCGCAAGAGCTGGGCGTGTGCGTGATGGGGCTGCGCTGGAGCCACCACCTGGGCCGGGTGGGCCACTGGGCCGAGCAGGCGGTGGCCGCAGGGCTGGTGTCGGTGCATTTCGTGAATGCCGTGAGCGTGCCCGTGGTGGCGCCGCATGGCGGGCGTGAGGGCCGCTTCGTCACCAACCCGTTCACCGTGGGCATACCGGTGGCCGGGCGCGAGCCCATCGTGCTTGACTTCGCCACCAGCGCCAGCGCCATGGGCAAGGTGCGCGTGGCCTACAACAAGGGCGTGCCGGTGCCCGCGGGCGCGATGATCGACGCCCAGGGCCGCCCCAGCACAGACGCCGCCACCATGTTCCCGCCGCCGGGCCAGCCGCACGGCGCCTTGCTGCCCTTTGCTGCGCACAAGGGCTATGCGCTGGCCATGGTGTGCGAGATGTTGGCCGCCGCACTCACCGGCGGGCCCACTTGCCGGCCCGCCAACCTGGGCATGCAGCATGCGGTGTGGAACGGCATGCTGGCCCTGGTGTTCGACCCGCAACGCATGACATCAGCCGCGGCCTTTGGCGCCGAGGTGCACGAGTTCGTGGCCTGGGTGCAAAGTGCGGCACTGGCGCCGGGTGCCAGCGCGATCTTGATGCCCGGCGACCCCGAACGCGCCATGCGCGCGCAGCGCGCCGAGTTCATTCCGGTGGACGCCGTCACGCTGGCTGAGCTGGACGCCGCCGCCGCTGCGTTGAACCAGGCCCGGGGCTGCGCGCTGCCGCCGTTGTCGGCGCAAGCACAAGCGCAAGCACTCAGGCCGTAGCGGGTTCGGCGGCTTGCAGGCCGAAGGCGCGCAGCGTTTCCGTCAGCACGCCCACGTCAACCGGCTTGCTCGGGTAGGCGTCGTACAACGGCCGGCTCGGGCCGGTCTGGTCGGGCACCGGGTTGCCTGAGCACACCACGATGCGCGTGTGCGGGGCGTCGGCGGGCTCGGCCGCGCGGATGTGCGCGATCAGCTCCTCGCCCTGCATGCCGTGCATGTTCAGGTCGGTGATGAGTGTGCCCACGCCGCCTTGCTGCCAGCGCTCAAGTGCTTCTTCAGCGCTGCGCGCCTCGGCCACGCGAAAGCCGCGGCTGGCCAGCATGTGGGTGAGCAACAGGCGGCTGGTGTCGTCGTCATCGCACAGCAGCACCAGCTCATGTTCAGCCGGCAGCAGGTTGGCCTGCAGCGGCACCAGCACCACGGCGCGTGTGCCCCGGCCGATTTGGCTGGTGATGTGCAACTGCCCGCGCATCAGCTCCACCAGGCGGCAGATGCTCGGCCCCAGCCCACTGCTCGACGCCGTGGCCACCGCGCCGCCTGCGGCCGCGGCGTACGGCATGAACAAGCGCTCCAGCCGTTCGGGCTCGATGCCCACGCCGGTGTCGCTGACCTCGATGCGCAATTGCGCCGCGCCGGCCGCGGCACTGTCGAGCCGCACCATCAGGCTCACCCGGCCGCTGGGCGTGTACTTCATGGCATTGCTCAACAGGTTGGTGACGACCTGGCGCAGGCGCAGCGAGTCCAGCATCACCGTGGCGGGCAGGCGGTCGCTGAAGTCGGTTTCCAGCCGCAGGCCGCGCTCGGCCGCCGAGGGCTGGGCGGCCTCGACCAGCAACGCCAGCATGGCCGGTAGATCGAACACTTGCGGGCGCAGGCGCAACTCGCCTTGGGTCGAGCTGAGCGGCGTCGAGCACATCGTCGATCAGTTGCTTGAGCGTGCGCCTGGCGTCCAGCGCCACGCGCAGTTGTTGGCGCTCGTCACCCGTCTTGCTGTGCAGCGCTTGCAGGGCCAGGGCCAGGGTGCGGGTGGGCGCGCGCAACTCCTGGTTGCCGTTGACCACGTCGCGCACCTCACCTCGGGGTAGCGCGCGGCCAGCACGTCGCGCAACGGGTGCTGCGCGGCCAGTGCCAGGCGCTTGCCCTTCAGGCTGGCCAGGTCCCAGTACAGCGGGGCTCAATGTTCAAGAGCGCAAGTACATCGCCGCCTTGCCCGAAATCCGCGTCGGGCTGGCGGTGCCGGCCTTCACACCGTATGAGGAGATATCCGCCAGCGGCGAGATCTCCGGCATCCACGTTGACTTGCTGGTGGCCTGGCGCGCGCCTTTGGCCTGCGCCTGCGCCCGTTGGTGTACGGCAGCTTCAACGGGCTGATGCAGGCCGCCGAGCGCCGCGAAGTCGACCTGCTCGCGTCGCTGGGCGTGAACGCCCGGCGCACCCAGTTCCTTGAATACACGCTGGGTGCCACGCCCATGGTCAGCGCGCTATTCGGGCGCATGGGCAGTGTCGGCGCTGAAGAAGGGCTCGACTTGGAAACCGCGCGCTACGCGCTGGAGGGCGGCAACATCTCGAACGACTATGTCCAACGCCGCTATCCGAACGCGCACATCGTGACCGTGGAAGCACGCTCGAAGCGCTGGCCAAGGTCAGCTTGGGCGGGGCGGACTTCTAGGCGCTGGTCAACGAACACCCGGTGTGGCGCATCGGTGCGGTGCGCGGCCTGTTGCAGCTGAATGATGTGGACGCCGACGGCAAGCACGGCGGCATTGGCGCTGAGTACGTTGAGGCGGTGGCGCGCCAACTCGGCGTCGGCCTGCATCTCACCGCTTTCGACTCGGTGGCGGCCATGCTCGACGCCTTGCGCAAGGGCACGATCGACATCGTGCCCTTCCTCACCCTGACCAGCGAGCGCCGCAAGGAGTTCGCCTTCTCTGCGCCCTATGTGGAGATGCCCTACATGCTGGTGGCGCGCAGCGACGACACTGCTGCTGACCGCTGCGCCGGCGCGCGCGCGTTCACGAAAGTGGTAAACGGGCTGGGCCAGCACGAACGGCGCCCACAGCACCCACAGCATGGCCAGCAGCAAAGCCCTTGATAGCGGGCCGATGGCCCAAGCTGGCACCGTGCGGGCGCATGTCAGTGCCGAGAACGGGGCAGGCGGCAAACGGGCTCCTGGCCGGCAGGGGCCAGGCGGCCGCAGATTATCGTCGCGGTTAACCGCCGGCCATCCCCTCGTTGCGCCGGCGCTTCGGGTGCCGCGCCCAGGTGAGTACGGTCAGTGCAGGAGCGCGCGGCGCGCGCGGTGCAGGCGCACGAACAGGTTGTCTTGGCTGATGTTCAAGGCGCGGCAGACCTCTTCAGTGCTGTGCTCGTGGATCAGGCGCAGCTCCACCGCGCTACGCAGGCCGGGGCTCAACTGCTGCATGCGGGCCAGCACGGCGGCCAGGCGCTGGCGCTGCTCGGCCACTTCGTCGGGCAGCGGTTGCGGGCAGGGCAGCAAGGCGGCGGCGTGCGCGCTGTCGTCATCGTCGCCCAAGGTGTCATAGCGGCTGCGCTGGCGGATCAGGTCGACGATCTTGTGCTTGAGCACGCCCACCAACCAGGTGCGCAGGCCCGAGCGGCCGGCGAAGCGGGCGTGGCCGGTGAGCACGGCTTCGAACACGTCGTGTACCAGGTCTTCGGCCAGCGCCGCGTCATGCAACCGGCGCTGGGCAAAGCGCACCAGGTAGCTGCGCTGGGCAAACATCTCGTTCCAGTCGGCAGTTTGGGGCAGGGTGGCGGCAGCGTTGGCGGGCATGGTGGCAAGGGCGGCGGGCATGTGAGACTCCGGCGGGGTTGGGTCGATGGCCCGACTGTGCGCACGCGCCCTCACGCGCTGCTCACCGAACCTCACAGGCAGATCACATCGGCGCAAGCAGCGGCGTAAGAAGTGCAGGGCCGGCCGCGACAATCCGGCCATGGCGCACACCATCCTCGTGGCCGAAGATCAGGCCGACATCCGCGAGCTGTTGGCGTTGAACCTGCGCCAAAGCGGCTATGACGTGCTGGCCGTGGCCGATGGGCCGGCCGCCCTGGCCGCGCAAGCCGAAACGCCACGCGACCTGCTGCTCCTCGACCTGATGATGCCGGGGCTGGACGGACTGGAGGTGTGCAAGGCGCTGCGCGCGCGCGGCAGCAGCACGCCGATCCTCATGCTCACGGCCAAGGCCACCGAACTCGACCGCGTGCTCGGCCTGGAGCTGGGCGCCGACGACTACCTCACCAAGCCGTTCTCGCTGGCCGAGCTGCTGGCCCGGGTGAAGGCCCTGCTGCGCCGCGCCGCGCTGTTGCGCGCCGCCCAGCAGGCGCCCGCGGGCGAGGCGGTGGTGCGCAACGGCGAGCTGGAAATCCGCCGCGCCCAGCGCGACGTGCGCCTGGGCGCTCGCGTGCTCGAATTCACCGCGCTGGAGTTCGATTTGCTGCTGTACTTCGCCCAGCACCCGGGGCGGGTGTTCTCGCGCAGCCAGTTGCTCGACGCGGTGTGGGGCTACAGCCACGATGGCTACGAGCACACCGTCACCACCCACATCAACCGCCTGCGCAACAAGCTTGAAGCCGACCCGATGCGCCCGCGCATCATCCTCACCGTGCGCGGGGCGGGGTACAAGATGCGCGAGGCCGTCGATTGAACGTTCGCGCCAAGATCGCCTGGACGATCGTGGCCACCGGGCTGCTCACGGCGCTGGGCGTGGTGGCCACGGTGCTGGTGGGGTTCCAGCGCTTCGAGCACGAGAGCAGCTACTACCGCGCCAGCGCCTTCCTGGAGCGCGTGGTGATCATGGTGCCCGACATGCTCGAAGCCCATGAACGCCGCGGCGAAGAACTCACCGAATTCCTGCGCAGCCTGGTGTTATTGGAGCCCGACACGCAGCTGTATTTGCTCGATGCCACGGGCACCGTGCTGGCCACCAGCGGGCGCACGACGCTGGTGGGCGCAAAGGTCAAGCTCGAGCCGGTGATGCAGGCCGCCGGCCCTGTGCCGATGCCCTATGTGATGGGCGACGACCCCGAGCGCATGGAGGCCGACGCCGTGATCGCCGCCAAGCCGGTGCGCCGCAGCACCATTGGCGCCAGTGCGGCGGTGGCCGGCTACCTGTACCTGGTGTGCCACAAGCCGGCATTGCCGCAGGGCCGCTTGCAGGCCCTGCGCGCCAGCCTGGCCTGGCCCACCCTGGGCAGCTTGTTGGTGCTGGTGGGCTTGACCACGCTGCTGGCCGCGGCGGTGGTGGCCAGCGTGACGCGGCCGCTGCGCCAGCTCAGTGATGCCGTGGCCAGGGTGGCGCGCGAAGGCCTGGGCAGCGGCGCCACGGCGGCGCTGCCGGCCTTGCCGGCGAGCACGCGGCGCGATGAATTCGGCCGTTTGGCCCAGGGCTTCAGCGCCATGCTGGCGGCGTTGCAGCAGCAGTGGCAGGCGCTGCAGCGGCTGGATCACTTTCGCCGTGAAGGTGTGTCTAACCTTTCACATGACTTGCGCAGCCCGCTCACGGCCACCGCCACCTGCCTGGAAACGCTCGACGCCCGCCTGGCCAGCCAGCCGCAGCGCCAGGACGACCGCGCCTTGCTCGCCGTGGCGCTGCGCAACACGCGCAATGCAGCGCGGCTGGTGCAGTCGCTGGGCGACCTGGCGCAGCTTGACGAGCCGCAGTTCAAGCTGCACCGCGAGCGCGTGGACTTGAACGAGTTGCTGGACGACATCGCTCTGCGCTTTGCCGCCAAGATAGCGGCCGGCGGCATGAGCCCGCCGGGCCGCCCCAAGGGCGAATGCCGAAGTGCGCAGCACGAAGGCTCAACAGTCACCCTGAGCGCCGACCTGGCCAGCGAGCCGGTGGTGGCGCAGGTGGATGTGCAACTCATCGAGCGCGCCGTGGCCAACCTGGTGGACAACGCGCTCAAGCATGGCGGCCCCGGCGTGGCCGTGCGCCTGAGCGCCGAGGCCGGCGCGCGCGAGGTCACGCTGTGTGTGGTGGACAACGGTGCGGGCATCGCCGCGGCCGAACTGCCGCACTTGTTCGACCGCTTCTACCAGCCGCGCCACAACGCCGCGCCGGCCATGGGCGAGGGCGGCAAGGGCCTGGGGCTGGCGATCGTGAAGCGCATCGCCGAGCTGCATGGCGGCAAGGTTGAAGTGCTCAGCACGCCGGGCCAGGCCACGCGGGTGACGATGTGGCTGCCGCTGGACGCGGCGGTTTGATCAGGCCATCACCTTCAACCCATCACCTTTAACCCATCACCGCGGCCATGGCCTGGGCGGTGCGCTCCAGGTTGCCCGGGTTCAAGCCCGCCACGCACAAGCGGCCCGAACGCACCAGGTAGACCGCGAACTCGTCGCGCAGCCGATCCACTTGCTCGGGGCTCAGGCCGGTATAGCTGAACATGCCGCTCTGGGTGAGGAAGTAGCTGAAGTCGCGCCCCGGCACCTTGGCGCTGATGACGCCGTGCAAGCCCGCGCGCATGGCCAGCATGCGCTGGCGCATGGCTTCGAGTTCGCCTTCCCACTGCGTGCGCAGGTCGGGTGAGCCCAACACCGTGGCCACGAGCTGGCCACCATGGATGGGCGGGCTGGAATAGTTGCGCCGCACCGTGAACTT
>JANMYI010000715.1:0-3246 GCA_031381955.1 Burkholderiales bacterium | reverse complement strand
GCGCGGGAAGATCTGTCACGCCTGGTGCCGGTGGAAAACGCCGCCATGCCCGGGCGCAGCGTCATCCAGTGGGACAAAGACGACCTCGATGCCCTGGGCACGGGCCCAGTGAACGATGTCGGCCACGGTGAGGAAGTAGGGCTCGAACTTGAGCTGGCCAATCAAGGCCAGTTCATGTTCCAGCGTGGCGCGCACGGCCGGTGGCACGCCGCCGGCAAAGCGGCGCGCGGCACCTTCTTCAGTGAGTGTGCGCAGCCAGCTGACCGGCGTGTGGCCGGCCGGGACGATTTCTTCGGGGTATTCGTAGCGCAACTCGCTGAGCGAAAAAACGCAGCTCGATGCAATGGTTAATGTGGCCTGCAACCATTCAGGCCGGTACAACTGGGCCAGGCGCGCGCGCGAACGCAAATGCGCTTCGGCGTTGGCGGCCAGGGCGTGGCCGGCGTCGGCCACGGTGGTCTTCAAGCGCGTGGCGGTGAGCACATCGAGCAAAGGCTTGCGTGAACGTGCATGCATGCGCACGGCGCCACTTGCCACCAGCGGCAAGCCCGTGAAAGCCGCCACCCGTTCCAGCGTGGCCAGCATGCGCGCTTCGTGCGGGCGGCGCAGCAGTGCCACGGCGATGGCGCAGCGCGGCTCGTTGCTTTGGCTGCCGCCACCGCTGCCGAACCAGGTTTTCAGCCACATGGCGTGCGCGAACACGGCTTCGAAGGTTTGATCGGGCTCGGGCACCAACACGGCGAAACAGCCCGGCAACCCGGCCAGGTAAGGGGCATGGGGCACGCGGCCTTCGACATCACCTGCCAAGGCCTCGTAGCTGCCCTTGGCCGCGCGCCGGCGTGCCACGGTGACCCACTGCGACAAATTGCCGTAGCCACGGCGCGACTGGGCCAGCAGCAACAAACGCGCACCAGCACCGGTGGGGTGAGAACTGCGGGGCGGGGGCGTTCTGGCCAAGCGCATTTCGGCGCCAACGATGAGCCTCAACCCTTGCGCGCGCGCGGCCTCGTGTGCACGCACCACACCGGCCAGCGAGCATTCGTCCGTCAACGCCAGCGCGCTGTAGCCACGCAAGCGCGCCTGGGTGACGAGCTCGTGCGGGTGCGAAGCGCCGCTCAGAAAGCTGAAGTTGCTGTGGCAGTGAAGCTCGGCGTAATCGGGCAGGCGCGGTAACACGGTTCGGGTTCACGGACGAAGCGGGCGCCACCGGGGCGCGGGGGTGGCACGCCGGGCGTGGGCACCATCGGCTTGGTGGCAGGGGCCGCAGCGGGCGGCACGACCAAGCCCATGCCGTCGAGCGCATCGAGCGGGCTGCGCACGGCGCCGCCCCCAAGATTGAGCACATGGGTGTAGATCATGGTTGTGGTGACGTCAGCATGACCGAGCAGCTCTTGCACGGTGCGGATGTCGTAACCGGCCAGCAGCAAATGCGTGGCGAAAGAGTGGCGCAGCGTGTGCGGGCTGGCAAGCTTGTTGATTTCAGCGGCTTCCAGTGCGCGCTTGAAAGCGCGTTGGAACGAACCGTCGTACAGATGGTGGCGGCGGATACCGGCGCCGCGTGGGTCGACCGAAGGCTCGGCTTGCGGAAAGACCCAGAACCAGGCCCATGAAACGGCTGCCCGCTGGTACTTGCGTGCCAAGGCATAGGGCACCTCTACCCCAGGCAGCCCACAGGCGCGATCGGCAGCCCACACCGCGTGCGCGGCGGCCAACTGGGCGCGCAAGGGTGCTTCGAGCGATGCCGGCAGCATCACCACGCGGTCTTTACCGCCTTTGCCATGACGCACCACGACGGCACGGCGTTCAAACTCAATGTCTTTCACGCGCAGCCTCAAGCCTTCCGTTAACCGCATGCCCGTGCCATAGAGCAGGCGGGCAAACAAGCCATAGGGCGCTGCGCCCTGCGGCAACGAAGCTGATGCAGGTGTTTGCGGCTGCGGTTGCTGCTGCTGTTGCTGTTGTGGTTGTGGTTGCCGACTCAGTGCCGCCATCAAGCGGCTGATCTCTTCATGAGACAGCACCACCGGTAAGCGACGCTCGTACTTGGGGCGGCCGATCTCATGCATCCACGGCATGCTTTGATTCAAAACCTTCTGATACAGAAACAACAGCGCTGACAAGGCCTGCTTGTGGGTGGAAGGTGAGACCTTTTGCTCGCAGGCCAGCCAACTGAGAAAGGCTTCAACTTCGGGATGGGCGAGATCGGCCGGATGGCGCAAGCCATGAAAACGAATGAAGGCACGCACCCAATGAACATAGGCCTGCTCGGTGCGCAAGCTGTAGTGCAAGTAGCGGATTTTCTGGCGCAAGAGATCAAGCAGACGAGGGGGATCGGAGGGCGAAGCCGAAGACTGAGCGCCGGACTGGGTGAGTGGCTGGCGCGGTGCGGCGGCCTGAGGCGGGGGTGCGGCACTGGGTTTCATGGGCTTGCCTTTGGCGACATGTAAGCTGTATGGGTATACAGTATCAAGCTTATGACCCGCTGGCAAGGGCAGCCGCACAACCGGCAACACACGGGAACTGGTTCGTGGCGCAACGGCACAGACGGGCATACAGGGAGTAAGCAAACCATGGAACGACGCGGTTCACACAAGGGGGCGGACTTGAGGCACACCTGGGTGGTCAAGACCCTGTGGCCGGGGCAGGCTGGCACCGTTAAGCTCAGCCGCCGATATGGTGATGCCTTGGTTTGTGTACGCTACAGGCATGACGGCAAGGGTGAGGTGCGCTACACCACTGTTGAAGTGATGATCGACCAAGCGCCGCTGCCAAAAGTGTTTGCCCACCATGACACGCAGAGCATCCATCTTGCCCACACCGAGACAGCCCTGCGCGTGCAGGCCATCCGCCACGGGGCAAAATGGGACGAGGAGTTAAAGCTCTGGCGGCTCACGACCGCCGCAGTCAAGGCACTTGGTCTAGAAAGCCGGCTGCGCCGGCCCATGAGAAAGCCGAAACACGAACCCAATGTCCCACCACCTGGCCGAAAAAAACACACCCATTTATAGGCATGACCCATGCCTGCCTATTGCAATTTACGGGCAGCAGTGGGCAAGAGGGGTTGAGCCTAAATAACCTAGGGCGCACGGCAAAGTACCCGGGTCAGCAGTTGGAGCTGTGGTGCACCTCGAAGCGGGATGAATTGGCGCCACCTGTGCGAGCTGAGGCGTTGGGTGCGGTGTTAAGACAACCGCTGAGTACGTGGCGGTGCTCGTTGCGTAGAGGGTGGTGTCCACAGGAGAGGAA
>JANMYI010000703.1:0-5209 GCA_031381955.1 Burkholderiales bacterium | reverse complement strand
GCGTGAGCAGCGGTGTGGGCAGCTTGCGCACGGCCGATGCATGGGCCGCGGCAATGGCTTTCCACAGCGGCCCCAGGCCCTGGCGCTTGATGGCCGAAATGCGCAACACCTCGGCGTAACGCATGAACGCCAGGCGCTGCGAGATGGAGCGCTCCAGCGTCTCGCGCTGGTAGGTGTCGGTGGCGTCCCACTTGTTGACCGCCAGCACCACCGCGCGGCCGCTATCGAGGATGTAGCCGGCGATGTGCGCGTCTTGATCGGTCACGCCTTGCGTGGCATCGAGCAGCAACAGCACCACATTGGCATCGGCAACGGCCTGCAAGGTCTTGACCACCGAAAACTTCTCGATCGCCTCGAAGACCTTGCCCTTGCGCCGCAGGCCGGCGGTGTCGATCAACTCGAAGTGCTGGCCATCTCGTACGAACGGCACGCTGATGGCGTCGCGCGTGGTGCCGGGTTGGTCAAACGCCACCAGCCGCTCCTCACCCAGCCAGGTGTTGATGAGCGTGGACTTGCCCACATTGGGCCGCCCGGCCACGGCCAGGCGAATCGGGCGGGTGCTGTCGGCGCCGTCGCCATCGTCTTCGGGTTCAGGCGGAAAGTCTGCCAGCGCGGCTTCGATCAGGCTGCGAATGCCCTGCCCGTGCGCGGCCGAAATCGGGTGCGGCTCGCCCATGCCGAGTTCATGAAATTCATTCAGCAGCGGCGAGTCGCCCATGCCTTCGGCCTTGTTCACGGCCAACAGCACGCGCCGCGCGCGGCTGCGCAAGTAGCGCGCGATGTCTTCGTCTTGGCGCGACAGGCCGGCGCGCACATCGAGCACGAAGACCACCACATCGGCCTCGGCCACGGCCTGCTTGGTCTGCTTGGCCATTTCCTTGACGATGCCGGTGCTGCTATCGGGCTCGAAGCCACCGGTGTCGATGACGATGTACTCGCGCTCACCCACCACGCCGTCGCCGTAGTGGCGGTCGCGAGTGAGGCCGGCGAAGTCGGCCACGATGGCGTCGCGGCTCTTCGTCAGCCGGTTGAAGAGGGTGGACTTGCCCACGTTGGGCCGGCCGACGATGGCGATGACGGGTTTCACGCGGCGCCACCTCGCCGCAGCATGCGGCTCTCAAGCAAATGTGGCTCTGCCACCTTGCTTGACCCCCCTCGGAGGGCCTGACGCGAAGCGGCAGGTCTGGGGGCGCTCATAAGCAAATGTGGCTCTGCCACTTTGCTTGATCCCCCTCGGGGGGCCTGACGCGAAGCGGCAGGTCTGGGGGCGCTCATAAGCAAATGTGGCTCTGCCACTTTGCTTGACCCCCGCGGCGGACGGGCGCCGCGCCGCGTCCCCCTTGGGGTGGTCACGTCAATCAAGGCGGAAGGCAAATACCCCGCCCTTGCGTGTCACGACCAGCACCTGGTTGGCCGCGAGCACCGGGTTGCCCACCACCGCGGAGCCGTCAGTGGCCAGGCGCAACATCGGTTCACCGTTGCTGCGATCAAGAAAATGCACCTGGCCTTCGCTGTCGCCCATCACCACCGTGCGGCCGGTGACGAGCGCGCCGCTCAGGCCGCGATACAGCATCTTCTCGTTGCTCCAGGCCACTTCGCCGGTGGCAGCGCGCCAGGCGGTGATGCGGTCGCTGGCGTCGGCGCCGACGATCAACTCGGCGTCGCCGCCCAAGCCGCTGGGGCCGGCGCTGTTGCGCGCCCAGGTCAAGGTGCCGCGTTCCACTTCGACGCAACCCACGGCCAATTGAAACGCACGCGCACAAACCTGGCTGCCATGGCGCAATGCCGGGCCTACCAGGTCGGCCAGGCGCTCAACTTCATTCGTGCCGCGTGGGTTGCCCAATGCCACTTCCCAATTCACCGCGCCGTTCAGCGGGTCAACCCCTGTCAGCCGTGCGCCCAGCCCTACCAACAAAGTGTTTTTGTAGGGCAGCAGCACGCCGGTCTGGGCCAGGCCCAGCGGTTCGCCCGGGCGTTGCAACGTCCACAGGCGCTGGCCATCGAGCGCGTCATAGGCATGCACCGCGCGGTCAGCACCCAGCACGAACACGCGCTCACCGGCCACCAGCGGCGCCGTGCTCACGCTGGCGTTCAAGCGTGTGCGCCACTTTTCGCGGCCGGCTTCGAAGGTGACGAGCACGTTGTCGCGCGTGACCACGCTGCTGAAGCGCCCATCGCTGCCCACGCCGGCTGACAGCCGTGCACCGGCCTGCGCGCGCCACAACTCGCGGCCGCTTTGCAGATCAAGCGCCAGCACGCTGCCATCGCCGCCAGCCAAGGTGACGGAGCCGTCACGCACCAGCGTCGTGAGGCCGAAGTCGACGTTCGCCAGTTGCGCCACCCAGGCCTGGCGGCCACCGATCTTGGGCGTCAGCGGCTCCAGCGGCGTGGGCTTTGGGCGATCAGACGAGCACGCCGCCAGCGTGACCAAGGTGGCGGCCAAGAGCCCGCGCTGAATCGAGCGCCAGCGCATCACTTGCCCGCACCCGATGCTGCACCTGATACCGAACCGGATGCCGAACCTGATGCGGCGGGCGCAGCGCCCAGCGCAGTCAGCTTGGCCTGCACGAGTTGGCGGTATTCCAGCTTCATGTCCAGCCCCTGGTACGCCGTTTGATAAGCACCGCGGGCGTCGTCTTTTTTGCCTTGCGCCAGCAGCACATCGCCACGGCGGTCGGCCACCAGGGCTTGGAAGTCGGGCGCCTTGGCGGCATCAAGTTGCTTCAACGCTTCATCGTATTGCTTGGCGTCCAACAACAGGCCGGCCAGACGCAGGCGCGCGATGCTGCGGTACTCGTCTTCCACCGCGTTGTCGGCCACCCACGCCAAGCTGGCGCGCGCGGCGTCGGCCTGGCCTTTGTCATGCTGCACCTTGGCCGCCAGCAACCCGCCTTGCTGCGCGTAGGCGGTGCGGCCGAAGCGGTCTTTCAGGTCACCGAAGATGCGGCCGGTCTTCTCGGCATCGCTGGCTTGCGCCGCGCGTTCGAGTTCGCCGAACATGCTGCTGGCCTTGGCCGCTTGCTCACGCTGCCAATAGTTCCAGGCGTTCCAGCCGGCGTACGCCGCCAGCGCGGCCAGCAAGAACCAGGTGATCAGGTTGCCGTATTGCTTCCAGAACGCCTTCAGGTCGTCGAGTTGCTCCTGCTCTTGCAGGTCTAAAGGTGATGCCATGGTGCGCGGGGTCTTGGAAGCTGGGGTCTTTGGGAGGCGGCGATTATGCGTTGCGCAATTCATGCGCCCAAGCCGGCACGTCAGCCAGTGCGCGCAGGCGCTGCGTCTGGTTGGCATCGCGCAGCGGCTTGATGGCCACCTGCCCGGCGGCCAGCTCACCCGTGCCGAAGATCAAGGCGTGGCGGGCACCCGATGCATCCGCTTTCTTGAATTGCGTTTTCATGCTCGCCGCACCCTGCTTGCCCAACGGGTGCAACAACACCGCCAGACCGGCCGAGCGCAAGCTCTCGGCGCAGCGCGTGGCTTGCGGCAGGGCCTGGGCATCGGGCACCACCAGGTAGGCATCGGGCGGGCGCGGCGGCGGTGTGATGGCCGACTGCACCAACAAGTCGAGCACGCGCTCGATGCCCAGGCCCCAGCCCACGGCCGGCGCGGGCTTGCCGCCTAACATCTCGATCAAGCCGTCATAGCGCCCACCACCGCACAGCGTGCCTTGCGCGCCCAGCTTGTCGGTCGTCCACTCGAAGACGGTGAGGTTGTAGTAGTCCATGCCACGCACCAGGCGCGGGTTGATGCGGTAAGGCTGGCCCACGGCATCGAGCATGGCTTTGACGCCGTCCATGTGCTTCAGCGAGGCCTCGCCCAGAAAGTTCATCAACTGCGGCGCGCCTTCCACCAGGGCCTGCATGCTGGGGTTCTTGGTGTCCAGAATGCGCAGCGGGTTGCTGTGCAGGCGGCGCGTGGCGTCAGCGTCCAACTGATCGATATGTTTTTCCAGGTAAGCGATCAGCGCGGCGCGGTGCGCCAGGCGTTCGCCGGTCTGGCCCAGGCTGTTCAGTTCGAGCCGCACATCGACCAGGCCGAGGTCGTGCCACAGCGCGCGCGCCATCAAGATCACCTCGGCGTCAACGTCGGGCCCATCGTGGCCCAACGCTTCCACACCCACCTGGTGAAACTGGCGATAGCGCCCGCGCTGCGGCCGTTCATGGCGGAACATGGAGCCGATGTAGAACAGGCGCTTGCCGCCGTCATACAGGTGCGAGTGTTCGATCATGGCCCGCACCACGCCGGCCGTGCCTTCGGGGCGCAGCGTGAGCGCGTCGCCGTTCATGCTGTCGGTGAAGGAGTACATCTCGCGCTCGACGATGTCGGTCACCTCGCCCAGGCCGCGCACGAACAGCGCCGTGGGCTCGACCAGGGGCGTGCGCACACTGAGGTAGCCGTAGCGGTGCATCAGCGTTCGCACCACATGCTCGAACCATTCCCAGCGCGCTGAATCCGGCGGCAGGATGTCGTTCATGCCTTTCACGGCCTGGATGCGTTCACTCATGTCAGGTTTTTGTTTTCTGGCGCGGCGCATGGCCGCGTCGGGGTCAGGCCGGAGCGGGAGCCGCGGCGCCAAAACGGCGCTCGATGTAGCGCTCGACGATTTGGTGGAACTCTTCGGCGATGCCCTCACCGCGCAGCGTCATGGCCTTTTGGCCGTCGATGAACACCGGCGCGGCGGGCGCCTCGCCGGTGCCGGGCAGGCTGATGCCGATGTCGGCATGCTTGCTTTCGCCGGGGCCGTTGACGATGCAGCCCATGACCGCGACGCGCAGGTTTTCAACGCCCGGGTACTGCACTTTCCACTGCGGCATCATGCGGCGCAAGTGCTCATCGATGCGTTGCGCCAGCACCTGGAAGGTTTCGCTGGTGGTGCGCCCGCAGCCGGGACAGGCCGTGACGCTGGGCACGAACACGCGCAGCCCGAGCGCCTGCAGGATCTCGTTGGCGATCACCACTTCCTGGGTGCGCGACTCGCCCGGCTGCGGCGTCAGCGAGACGCGGATCGTGTCGCCGATGCCCTCCTGCAGCAGCACGCCCAACGCGGCGGTCGAGGCGACCGTGCCCTTGGTGCCCATGCCGGCTTCGGTCAGGCCGAGGTGAAGCGCGTACTCGCAGCGCTTGGCCAGCGCGCGGTAGACGCTGATCAGGTCCTGCACGCCACTCATCTTGCAGGAAAGGATAATCTGGTCGCCGCGCAGCCCGCGCGCCT
>JANMYI010000682.1:0-9192 GCA_031381955.1 Burkholderiales bacterium | reverse complement strand
GAAGTGAATGCCGCAGAAGCGGTGCTTCATTTCTTCTGGCAGCACTTCGCTCAGCGACGTGATGGACAAGCCCGAGGTGTTCGATGCCAGCAGCGCATGCGCCGGCACGTGCGGCGCGATCTTGGCGTACAGCTCGCGCTTCCAGTCGAGCCGCTCGGCAATGGCTTCAATGATCAGGTCGCAGCCGGCCAGCAGGCCCAGGTGTTCTTCGTAGTTGGCCTGGGTGATCAACGCCAGGTCTTCAACCACGCCGATCGGCGAAGGCTTGAGCTTCTTCAGTCCCTCCACCGCCTTGGCCACGACGCCGTTCCTGGCGCCGTCCTTCGCGGGCAGATCGAACAGCACGACCGGCACCTTCACATTCACCAAATGGGCGGCAATCTGCGCACCCATCACCCCGGCGCCGAGCACGGCGACCTTGCGAACATTGAATCGATTCATGGGTGCGCCTTATTCCGCCTTGAGCCAGATCTGGTTGCGAAAGAACAGGCCGATGTAGCCGCGCACTTCAAGCTTCTTGCCATCCTCCAGGGTGCGCACGCGGGCCTTGTAGACCTTGCCGTTGTTCGGGTCGACGATGCTGCCGCCTTCCCACATGCCATCGTCGCCCTTTTTCAAATCGCGCAGGATGACCATGCCCAGCACCGGCTTGTCTTTGCGGTCATCGGTGCACTTGTCGCACTTGCTGTCTTGTTTGCTCGGGTCGATGATTTTCTCAATCTTGCCGCTGAGCACGCCACCGGTTTCAGTGACGCGAACATAGGATTTCTCCTGCTGCGTTTCGTCGTCAATCGTCTTCCACAGCCCGACCGGCGAGGCCTGGGCCGCCGCCAGGGTGGCCGCTAACGTCAGGGTAGCCAGGGTGGCCAGCGTGAATAGCTTCTTCATGTCATCTCCTTAGAGTCGATTCAAAACAAGGCTTCGTCCAACGCCATCAGCGGCGCCAGGCCACTGCGGCAACTGCGTATCAAGCCCGCAGTTTCAGGCAAGAGCTTGGCAAAGTAAAAGCGCGCCGTGGCCAGCTTGGCGGTGTAGAAGGTGTCGCCCGAGCCGGCCTTGGCCAGAGCCACCTTGGCCATGCGCGCCCAATAGTAGGCAAACACCAGGTGGCCGCAGATGCGCAGGTAGTCCACCGCGGCCGCGCCCACTTCATCGGCATTGCCGAAGGCCTTCATGCCCAGTTCGGTGGTGAGCTTGGTGACCTTTTCGCCCAGCTCGGCCAGCGGGTTCACGAACTCTTGCATCGCCTCGCTCGTGCCTTCATCTTCAACAAAGGTCTGCACCAACTGGCCGAACTTCTTCAGCTTCGCGCCGTTGTCGCCCAGCACCTTGCGGCCCAGCAAGTCGAGCGACTGCACGGTGTTGGTGCCCTCGTAAATCATGTTGATGCGGGCGTCGCGCACAAACTGCTCCATGCCCGATTCGGCAATGTAGCCGGCGCCGCCGAACACCTGCATGCAGTGCGAGGTGGCGATCCAGCCGTTGTCGGTGATGAAGGCCTTAACGATCGGGGTGAGCAGGGTCACCCGGTCTTCGGCGTCTTTGCGCTGCTCTTCGTCGTCGCTGGACAAATACGTGTCAATCAACAACGCGATGTGCATGGCCAATGCGCGGCCACCCTCAGCGTAAGCGCGCGCGGTGAGCAGCATGCGCCGCACATCGGGGTGCACGATGATCTTGTCAGCCGGCTGCTCAGGCTGCTTGGGGCCGGACAGCGAACGCATCTGGATGCGCTCCTTGGCATAGGCCGCGGCATTCTGGTAGGCCACCTCGGTCAGGCCGAGTGACTGGTTGCCCACGCCCAGGCGCGCCGCGTTCATCATCACGAACATCGCCGGCAAACCCTTGTTCGGCTGGCCCACCAGCGTGCCCACGGCGCCTTCGAGCAGGATCTGGCAGGTGGCGTTGCCGTGGATGCCCATCTTTTCTTCGATGCCGCCACAGTGCAGCGTGTTGCGCGCGCCCAGGCCGCCATCGGCATTGATCAGGAATTTGGGCACGACGAACAGCGAAATGCCCTTGTTGCCGGCCGGCGCGCCAGGCAGCCGAGCCAGCACCAAGTGAATGATGTTCTCGGCCAGGTCGTGCTCGCCGGCCGAGATGAAAATCTTCTGGCCGGTGAGCTTGTAGCTGCCGTCAGCCTGCGGTTCGGCCTTGCTGCGCAGCAGGCCCAGATCGGTGCCGCAATGCGGCTCGGTCAGGCACATGGTGCCGGTCCATTGGCCGCTGGTGAGCTTGGGCAAATAGGTGGCCTGTTGCTCGGGCGTGCCATGCGCATGCAGGCAGTTGAAGGCGCTGTGTGACAAGCCCGGGTACATCGCCCAAGCCTGGTTGGCCGAGTTCATCATCTCGTACAGGCATTGGTTCAGCAGCACGGGCAGGCCCTGGCCACCGAATTGGGAGTCGCAACTCAATGCCGGCCAACCGCCTTGCACGTACTGGGCATACGCCGCGGCAAAGCCTTTGGGTGTGGTGACGGCATGGGTCTGCGCATCGTGCTTGCAGCCTTCGCGGTCGCCGCTGTGGTTGAGCGGCGCGAGCACTTCGGCGGCGAATTTGCCGGCCTCTTGCAGCACGGCGTTGACCGTGTCCACATCAAGCTCGGCGTGGCGCGGCATGCGCTTCAGTTCAGTCACGGCGCCAAGCAATTCGTGCATCACGAATTGCATGTCGCGCAGCGGCGGGGTGTAGTGCGGCATCGGTTTATCTCCCAACAAGGTGGATCAATTTCGGGCCTTGCGCGGGGCGCTGGCCGGTGGAATGTTCAGGCACGGGTGCAGCAAGCGCTCGAAGCCGGCGCGGGCATGCGCCACGGCCGCGGGGCTGCGCAAGAAGCGGGCGTCGTGGTGCAGCGCCAGGATCAGGCCATGGGTTTCGAACAGGAGTTGCGCCGCGTCGGTGTCGGCCTGGAGGTGGCCGTCTTCAATGGCAATATTCATGGCGCGGCCGAGCGCGCCATGCCAGGTCTGCACCATGGCCACCAGCGCGTCGCGCACCGGGCCGGGGCGGTCGTCGAACTCCACCGCGCCGCTGATGTAGATGCAGCCCGAGTCCACCTCTTCGGTCACCCGGTGCACCCAGCGTTCGAATAGCGCACGCAGGCGCGGCAGGCCGCGCGGCACTTGCATGGCCGGCGCAAAGACCTCGGCTTCGAAGCGGGCGTGGTACTCGCGGATCACCGCAATCTGCAATTCCTCGCGCGAACCGAAGTGGGCGAACACGCCCGACTTGCTCATCTTCGTCACCTCGGCCAGCACGCCGATGCTCAGGCCCTCCAAGCCGGAGCGCGTGGCCAGGCGCAGGGCGGCATCGATGATCACGCCGCGGGTCTGGCGGCCCTTGGGCAGCGCGCTGGCCAGCGCCAGGCGTGAGGCTGGCGGGTCGGCAGGCGGGTCAACAGATGGCGAAGCAGGTGTGCGCGACGAGGCGGCCATGGTGGCATGAATGAAACGAACGATCGTGCTATTTTGCGGGAAACTTGTCCCGTCAAAGCCTGTGCTTGCGCACTATTTCTAGGCCGCCCTGCCTAGAAGATCACGGCAAAGGCGCATGATGGGTCTGGGTTCGGGCGGAGTGAGCGCCTATTGAACCCACTCTTGGGATTGTTTACCCTTGCCTCTCATGGACGTGCTGCAGCTTGATGTCTCGGGCCGCCCCCAGGCCTGGATCGCCCCACGCGAGGCGGCCGTGCTGTATGCCTGCGACGCCGTGGCCTGGACGCTGGGCACGGCTTGTCATGTGCTGCGCGGCGGCATTCAGCGTGCCACGGGCGTGCAGTCGCGCATCGAGGTGCACCCCATCATTGCCGTGCGCGGCGCGGTGCCGGCCCGGGCCTGGCGCATCACCCCGGCGCTGAGCAACCCCAAGTTGTTCAACCGCGACCGCCAGTTGTGCGCCTATTGCGGCGGGCGCTTTCACTTCAGCGACCTGACGCGCGAACACATCACCCCGGTGTCGCGCGGCGGCGTGGATACGTGGATGAACTGCATCACTGCCTGCCGTAGCTGCAATGGCAAAAAGGGCAACCGGCTGCCCGAAGAGGCGCGCATGAGCCTGCTGTACCTGCCCTACGTGCCCAGCCTGCATGAAGACATGATCCTGCGTGGCCGGCGCATCCTGGCCGACCAGATGGATTTCCTGCTCGCCAGCGTGCCCGCGCACAGCCGCCTGCATAGCTGACCGACACCTGCCGTTTACACGGCAGGGTTAAGCTGGCTCAAGCTCGGGGTCAACGCCCCGGCACTGCCTCGCGTTGCCCTGTCATCCGCCATTTCACAGTGAGTCCACCATGAACCGCATGCTCGTCACCACCACCGCCCTGGCCGCGTTGCTTGCCCTGGGCGGCTGCACCACCACCAGCCCCGATGTCGTGTCACGTCAAGACGCCCAGCGCCTGTCCACGGTGCAAGACGGCGTCGTGCTGTCGCTGCGCCCGGTGGTGGTGGATGGCACGCAAAGCGGTGTCGGCGCCACGGCCGGTGGCGTGGTGGGTGGCATTGCCGGTTCGTCGGTCGGCGGGCGGCGCGAAGGCGTGGCCGTGGGCGTGATCGGTGCCGTGGTGGGCGGCTTGGTGGGCAACGCCATTGAACGCAGCGGCACGCGCGAAGAGGCGGTTGAAATTCTGATTCAGTTGAAGAACGGCGAGCGCCGTTCCATCGTTCAGGCCAAGGCCGCAGAGACGTTGGCGGTGGGCGATTCGGTGGTCATCGTGGCCACTGGCGGCAAGGTGCGCGTGACCAAGGCACCGGCGGTCACGGCGCCTGCGGCCGCGCCGCGTTCTTGAGCTGAAGTTACGCGGCCGGGCTGGCCGCCTCGCTGGGTGCGGCCACCGGCTGCGCCGCCACGAAACGGTCTTTCAAGTGGTTGAAGTTGCGCAGCGAGTGCAGGTGCAGGTAGAGCAACTCCAGCCCGTCGTTGCGCGCCAGCTCTTCCAGCGCCGCACCGGGTAGGCCGCGCAGCTTTTTGCGGTCCACCGCCAAAAAGCCGCTGAGCGATGTCTTGGGCCCGCCCGGCTGCGCCAAGTCAGCCTGCATTGGCGACAGCAGTTTCAGTTCAGCCAGCTTGCGGCCAAAGGCCTGGGTGCGCATGAACTGGGACTGGTATTCCTGCAAGAACTTCAGCACACCCTCGGTGTACGGCGTGGGCTTTTGATCGTCGCCAAACAAGCGCTGGCCGCGGCCGGCCGGGTTGAAGCCGCTGTAGGCCTCGTCGATGCACACCGTGAAGGTCTTGCCATCGGCCGCGCCTGAAAACACGAAGGGGTAGCGGCGCACAAAGGCCGGCACGTACTTGGCAGTCCACTTCGATGCAGCATCGAGGTACAGGTTCTGCTTGGCGCGCAAACCCAGGATGGCCGCGGGCATGACCTCGTCACCCTTGCCGGCAAAGACGATGGCGTAGTCGTCGCTGGCGGGCGCGAATTCAACCGCCATCAGCGGCACGGCGTTGACCTGGCGCGCGAAGGCGAAATCGCCGCCCGCTTGCAAGCTCCACGAACCATGGCGCAAATGCGTCAACGGCACCGCGGTTTCGTAGATCAGCATCTGGGTGGCCATGGCTAACGTTCCCGTGCAGTCAGAGGTTTGGTGTCTCAATTATCGGGCGCCGCGCCGGCGCCGGCGACAGGGGTTACTCCACCTTACCGATGCGGCGCACGGCCTGCGACATCAGGCGCGTATCAGCCGCCCAATAGGTTTGAAACTCCGGCGCGTCGAGGTACTCAATGGGGCTGCCGGCGCGCGCAATGGTGGCCACCACCTGCGGGTCAGTCGCCACCTTGCGCGCCGCGGCACGCAGCCGCGCCACCACCTCGTCGCTCGCGCCCGCAGGCACGAACAGGGCCGACCATTGCGCAAACTGAATCGGCACGCCACGCTGCTTGAAGCTGGGCACATCGGGCAAGGCCGCCAGAGGCTGTTCGCCCCAATGCGCCAACGCGCGCAGCTTGCCGGCTTTGATTTGCTGCGCCACGGTGGAAGGCCCGCTGGCCACCGCATCCACCTGCCCGCCCAGCAAGGCCAGCAGCGCCGGGCCGGCACCGGTGTAGGGAATGTGCACGATGTGCAGGCCACTTTGCGCCTTGAGCATTTCCATCGGCACATGCATGGTGCCGTAGTTGCCCGAGCTGCCGTAGTTGTAGCGGCCGGGCTGGCGCCTCACGTCAGCGCTGAAGTCGGCCAGCGTCTTCCACGGTGAATCCGCCCGCACCACCAGCACGGTAGGGTCGGCGGTGAATCGCGCGATGGGCTTGAACTGGTTGAGCGTGAAGGCCGGCTTGCGGCCCAGCAAGGCGTCGGCCTCGGGCAGGATGGAAATGGACGACAAGCTCAGCAGCAACGTGTAGCCGTCAGCCGGGGCGCGCGCGGCCAAGCTGATGCCGGTGGCGCCGCCGGCGCCGACCTTGTTTTCCACCACCACCGGCTGCTTCAATTCGCGCGCCAGCGCCTCGGCCACGGGGCGCGCCACGGTGTCGGCCACGCCGCCGGGCGGGAAGGGCACGATCAGCGTGATGGCGCGTTCGGGGTAGCCGGTTTGCCCCAGCGCCATGCCGGCCCAGCACCAGGTCGTCACGCAGGCGACCACGGTTCGCCTCAAAGGCGCGAAAACCGGCGGCTGCCGGGTCTTCAATGAAGCACGTTGCATGGTCACTTTCAGTACCTGGGGTATGCCCGGGCCGGGCGGCCAAATGCTACGCTCGCGCCCCCGGACGATTCAGCGCACAGCGAGACAGCCATGACGCGCAGGCCCCTGTTCACCAAATGGATGTTGACGCTGGCCGGCGCATGCTTCGCACTGGCCCAACCCGCCCGCGCGCAGGACTACCCGAACCGGCCCGTTCGCATCATCGTGCCCTTTGCACCCGGCGGTTCGGCCGATGTCTTCGGCCGCTACCTGGCCCAGCGGCTGCAGGAGGCGTTCGGCCAGAACGTGATCATCGACAACCGCCCCGGCGCGGGCTCGGTGATCGGCACCGACGCCGCGGCCAAGAGCACGCCTGACGGCTACACGCTGCTGCTGATGTCGAACGCGCACACGGTGAACGAGTCTTTGATTCCGAACAAGCCGTTTCAGTTGCTGCGTGATTTCGCGCCGATCGCGCCGCTGAACTATTCCGATTTGGTGTTGGTGGCCAAGCCCGGCCTGGCGCAGAACACCCTGCCCGAGCTGATCACTGCGGCCAAGGCCAAGCCGGGCGGCATGTCGTACGCCTCGTCGGGCCCGGGCACGCCGTACCACATGGCCGGCGAGCTGTTCAAGGTGTTGGCCGGCATCGACATCGTGCACATCCCGTACAAGGGCAGCGCCAGCGCACGCAGCGATGTGTTAGGCGGCCAGGTCGAGATGATGTTCGACGCCATCCCGACCATGGCCGAGCAGATCAAGGCCGGGAAGGTCAAGGCCCTGGGCACCACGGGCAAGGTACGTTCGGCCACGCTGCCCGACGTGCCCACCGTGGCCGAAAGCGTACCCGGCTATGAAGCCACGATCTGGCTCGGCCTGATGGCGCCCAAGGGCACGCCCGCCGCGGTGGTCACGCGGCTGAATGCTGAGGTGAGCAAGATCACGGCCAACGCCGACGTGCGCAAGGCCTGGACCGCGCAAGGCAGCACGGCCATGACCATGGGCGTTGACGAATTCACGCGCTATGTGCAGGCCGACATCACCAAGTGGGCGCACATCGTCAAAGTCTCCGGCGCCAAAGTGGAGTGAGCGCAGCGCCCTGCCTTCACCTGCTGTGCGCGGGCGCGGCGCAAGGCCTGGTCAAGGCCTTGCAGCCAGCCTTGGCACCGTGGGCCACGCTCGATGCGCAATTCGGTGCCGTCGGCGCCCTGCGCGAAGCCTTGTTGGCCGGCGCGCCATGCGACGTCATGATCACCACCCAAACCATGCTGGGCGAATTGATCAGCAGCGCCGCCTTGCATGCCACCGGCGCCGCCAAGTTGGGCCGCGTGGCCACCGGCCTGGCCGCGTGCCGCGGCGCGCCGCACCCGCCAGTGGCCACGCGCGCGCAGTTGCAGGCTGCGTTGCAGGCCGCGCAGGCGGTGTATTTTCCCGACGCGCAACGTTCCACCGCCGGCATCCACTTCAGCCAGGTGTTAGATCAGCTGGGCCTGGCGCAAACGCTGGCAGCGCGCCTGCGCACCTTTCCCAACGGCGCCACGGCCATGCGCGAGCTGGCGCTGAGCGCTAACGCCGCCGCGCTGGGCTGTACGCAGATCAGCGAAATTCTCTACACCGAAGGCGTCGAACTCGTGGCGCCCTTGCCGCCCGGTTTTGAGCTGGCCACGGTGTACAGCGCGGCGGCATCCTCTTCATGCACACAGCTCGAACTGGCCGAGCGGTTCATCGGCATGCTCACCGCGCCCGCTGCCGCCGCGCTGCGGCACGGCGCTGGTTTTGAAGATTGACGAGAGCAACCCCGATGCGCCGCACCCGCCTGCTGTTCGCCGTTGCCCTGTTGCTCCAGTTGTTTGGTGCCAGCCCGGCCCAGGCGCAGGACTACCCCAACCGGCCGCTGCGCATCGTCGTGCCGTTCTCCCCGGGCGGCGCGGTAGACGGCCCGATGCGCGCGATTGCGCAAGAGCTCGGAAAACGGCTGAAGCAGCAGATCGTGATCGAGAACAAGCCCGGCGCCGGTGCGACCATCGGCGCCGAACTCGTGGCCAAGGCCGCGCCCGATGGCTACACGCTGCTGCTGGCATCGCAAACCAATGCCATCAGCGCCAGCCTGTACAGCAAGCTCAGCTTCAACCCGGTGGATGACTTTGTGGCCATCTCGCTGCTCGGCCGCGAGCCCGGCGTGCTGGTGGTGCACCCCGACTTGCCCGTGCGCAGCGTGGCCGAACTCATCGCCTATGCCAAGGCGCAGCCCGGGCGGCTGAATTACGGCTCGTCGGGCAACGGCAGCGGCCAGCATTTGTTCACCGCCATGTTTGCGGCGCAAGCCGGCGTCCAGCTCGTTCATGTGCCCTACCGCGGCAGCGGCCAGGCCATTACCGACCTGCTCGGCGGCACCGTGCCCATGGCCATGCCGGGCGCCGCGGCGATGGTCAAACACATTCGCACGGGCAAGCTGCGCGCATTGGCCACCACCGGCACGGCGCGCTCGCCGCAATTGCCCGAGGTGCCGACGCTGGCGGAATCGGGCCTTGCGGGTTATTCGGCCTACGTCTGGATGGGCCTGCTCGCGCC
>JANMYI010000632.1:0-4209 GCA_031381955.1 Burkholderiales bacterium | reverse complement strand
CGGCGCGCTTTGGCGTGGGCGTGCAGGGCATTGCGTTGGCCGAGCGCGCCACGCAGCAGGCCGTGGCCTTTGCGCGCGAGCGGGTGCAAAGCCGGCCGGTCGATGGCTCGCTGCCGCGCGCCGGCGCCATCATCCACCACCCCGATGTGCGGCGCATGCTGATGACCATGCGCGCGCAAACCGAGGCCTGCCGCGCCATGGCCCTGGTGGCCGCGGCCGCGTATGACGCCGCGCACGCCCACCCTGATGCGCAGGCGCGAGCGCAGAACCAGGCCTTCTATGAATTCCTGGTGCCGCTGGTCAAGGGCCTGGCCACCGAGATGAGCCTGCACGTGGCCAGCCTGGGCGTGCAGGTGCATGGCGGCATGGGTTACATCGAGGAAACCGGCGCGGCCCAGCACCTGCGCGACGCCAAGATCCTCACCATCTACGAAGGCACCACCGCCATCCAGGCCAACGACCTGGTGGGCCGCAAAACGGTGCGCGATGGTGGCGCGGTGGCGCGTGCCGTGGCCGCGCAAATCGAAGCCACTGAAGCGGCGTTGCAGGCCCGCCCGAGTGACGCCGGCCGCAACATGGCGCGCCGCCTGGGCGCTGCGCGGCAGGCGTTCCTCGATGTGGTGGCGTTCGTGGTGGAACGCTCCAAGGCGAGCCCCAACGATGTCTACGCCGGCAGCGTGCCTTACTTGATGCTCGCCGGCACCGTGGTCAGCGGCTGGCAAATGGCGCGTGCGCTCATGGTGGCTGAAGACCGCCTGGCGCAAGGCGTTGAGGCCGATTTCATGCGCGCCAAGATCATCACCGCGCAGTTCCACGCCGACCACATCCTCACCCAGGCCCCGGCGTTGCGCGACAGCATCGTCGAAGGCGCCTCATCCGTCACCGCCCTGGCCCTGGAGTCCTTTTGATGCCCTTGCCCGCCGTCTTTGATCGTGTTCGCCTGCCCGTCATCGGTGCGCCGCTGTTCATCGTCAGCAACCCCAAGCTGGTGATTGCGCAGTGCACCGCCGGCATCGTCGGCTCGATGCCCTCGCTCAACGCGCGGCCGGCCGAACAGTTGGATGAATGGTTAGCCGAGATCACCGAAGGCCTGGCCGCTTGGGACCGCGCCCACCCCGAAGCGCCGAGCGCGCCCTACGCCATCAACCAGATCGTGCACCGCACGAATGAGCGGCTCGACCACGACATGGCGGTGTGCGCCAAGTACAAGGTGCCCATCATCATCACCTCGCTGGGCGCGCGCACCGACATCAACGACGCCGTGCACGGCTGGGGCGGCATCGTGCTGCACGACATCATCAACAACGCCTTCTCGCGCAAGGCCATCGAGAAGGGCGCTGACGGCCTGATCGCCGTGGCCGCCGGCGCCGGCGGCCATGCCGGCGTGAAGAGCCCGTTCGCGCTGGTGCAAGAAAATAGCCAGTGGTTAGACGGCCCGTTGGCGCTGAGCGGCTGCATCGCCACCGGCGGCGCGGTGCTGGCCGCGCGCGCCATGGGTGCCGATTTCGGCTACATCGGCTCGGCCTTCGTGGCCACCACCGAAGCACGGGCGAGCGATGCCTATAAGCAATGCATTGTCGACTGCACCAGTGACGACATCGTTTATTCCAACCTGTTCACCGGCGTGCACGGCAACTACCTCAAGCCTTCGATCGTGAACGCCGGCATGGACCCCGATGCCTTGCCGCAGAGCGACCCGAGCAAGATGAATTTCTCAACCGGTGAAGGCTCCAAGGGCAAGGCCTGGAAAGACATCTGGGGCTGCGGCCAGGGCATTTCAGTGATCGACAAGGTGCTGCCGGTGGCGCAGTTCGTGGCGCGTTTGGAGCGCGAATACGCCGCGGCACGCCAGCGCTGCCTGGGGTGAACGCGATGCAGCGCCTGGCCGTCATCAACGCCAACCTGTTCGACGCCGCCGCGGGCGTGCTGCGGCCGCACAGCACGGTGGTGATGGAAGGCGGCGTGGTGCGAACCGTGACGCAAGAGCCCATTGCCGTGGATGCGGCGCAGGTGTTCGATGCCGCCGGCCGCGTGGTGCTGCCCGGCTTGATCGACGCCCATGTGCACGTGGTGGCCGCCTCGCACGACCTGGTGGGCCTGGCCTTGCAGCCGCCCTCGCTCGTCACCGCACAAAGCAGCCAAATCATGCGCGGCATGTTGCAGCGCGGCTTCACCAGCGTGCGCGACGCCGCGGGAGCTGATTTCGGCCTGCAAGAAGCCGTGGCGCGCGGCCTGTTCGCAGGCCCTCGCCTGTTCATTGCCGGCTTTCCCATTTCACAAACCGGCGGCCATGCCGACATGCGGCCCAAGGGCGTGCGCACGCGCGAGATGTTCTGCGCCTGCGCCGGCCTGGGGCTGATCGGCGCCATTGCCGATGGCGTGGGCGAGGTGCGCCGCGCGGTGCGCGAGCAGGTGCGCAACGGCGCCAATCAAATCAAGATCATGGCCGGCGGCGGTGTCTCCAGCCCGAGCGACCCTCTCGAAGGCACGCAATTTTCGAACGAAGAATTGCGCGCCGCGTGCGAGGAAGCCGAGGCCGCCAACCTGTACGCCATGGCCCACGCCTATTCGCCGCGCGCCGTGACGCGCGCCGTGCTGGCCGGCGTGCGTTCCATCGAACACGGCAACCTCATCGATGAAGCCACCGCGCGAGTGATGAAGCAGCACGGCGCCTACTTGGTGCCCACGCTGGCCACCTATGCTGCGCTGGCTGATGAAGGCCAGAAGCTGGGTTGGTCAGCGGCCATGTTGGACAAGCTGGCCAGGGTGCAGCAGCGCGGCATTGAAGCCATTCGCATCGCTCGCGCCGAAGGCGTTCCGGTGGTCTTCGGCACTGATTTGCTCGGCCACATGCATGCGCGCCAGTCTGAAGAATTCCTGCTGCGCAGCCCGGCGCAATCGACGCTTGAAGTCTTGCAGGGCGCCACCATCACCGCGGCGCGCTTGATGCGCGCTGAAGCGCAGATTGGGCAACTGGTGAGCGGCGCGTTCGCTGACCTGTTGATCGTCGACGGCGACCCCACCACCGACGCCCAGGTGCTGGCACAACCCCAGAAGCATTTGCGCTTGGGGTTACAGGGCGGGGCGGTGTTTCACCACAGCCTGCCCTGAAACGCACAGGCCCGCATCACTGCGGGCCTGTTTCAGGCTGGCGCGGCGGGCGCCGCAGTCAGTGAAGTGAACCGTTATTTCACCGAAGTGAAGCGCGCCTCCGGCCGGTCATCCGAGCGGTGAATGGTGCTCACGCCGGCCTTCATGGCCCAGGGCCGCAACTGGTGGTGCAGTGGCAGATCCAGGTGTTCGTCACGCGTGCGGATCAAGGCTTCACGAATCAAGGCATTGCGCTTGGCCACATCGGTCTCGGTCTTCATGGCGTCCACCAGTTGGTCGACCTTGGCGTCGCTGATGCGGTTGAAATTGAAGTTACCGTCGGCGCCGCTGGTGCGCGTGCGGATCAGGCTTTGCAGCGTGTACTGCGCGTCGTACGTCGCCACGCCCCAACCCAAGAGGTAAGCCGACGAATCGAAGTTCTGCACCTTCTGAATGAAGGTGGCCATGCCTTCGGCAAACAGTTTGGTCTTCACGCCCACGCGCGCCCACATGGCGACCAGGTTCTGGCAGATTTCTTCGTCGTTCACATAGCGGTTGTTGGGGCAGTTGAGTTGGAACTCGAAGCCGTTGGGGTAACCGGCTTCGGCCAGCAGGCGTTTGGCGCGCTCGGGGTCGGGTTTGAGCACGGTGTCGATGTCGGGTGAATGGCCGTTCACACCGGGTGCGACCATGATGCCGGCGGGCAGCGACAGCCCGCGCATGGTGGTGCGCTTGATGGCTTCACGGTCCACGGCGATGCTCAGCGCTTCGCGCACACGCTTGTCCTTGAATGGGTTCTTGCCCTTCACGTCGCTGTACTTCAGCTCGGGGCTGAACTGGTCGAGCGCCACGAAGATGGTGCGCACCTCATGGCCATCAACGATCTTCAGCTTCGGGTCGTTACGCAGGCGGGTCACGTCTTGCGTGGGCAGGTCGGTGAGCATGTCCACATCGCCCGACAACAAGGCGGCCACGCGTGTGGGGTCAGACTTGATCGGCGTGTACACCACCTCGGTGACGTTGTTGCCGTGCTTGTCCCACCAGTCGGTGTTGACCGTCATGTTCACGCGCTGGTCGGGCAGCCAGCCGGTGATCTTGTACGGGCCCGTGCCGTTGGTA
>JANMYI010000617.1:0-8797 GCA_031381955.1 Burkholderiales bacterium | reverse complement strand
CCGGACAATCGCCAGCCATGCGCGTGCTCGCCCTCACTCCGCCGATGACCCAGTTGAACACGCCGTATCCGGCCACGGCGTACCTCACCGGGTTTCTGCGCTCGCGCGGGGTCGATGCGGCGCAGCAAGACCTGGCCATCGAGCTGTTCCATGCCCTGTTCAGCGCGCCGGGCCTGGCGCAACTGCATGACGCTGTGGCCGCCATCCCCGCCGCGCAGCGTGGCGTGGCCAGCGCGTTCTTCGCCAGCGAATTCAACCGCTACCGCGCCACGCTCGCGCCCACGCTGGCCTTCTTGCAAGGGCGCGACGCCACGCTGGCGCAGCGCATCACGGGCCGCCGGTTCCTGCCCGAAGGTCCGCGTTTTGAGTCGCTCGATGTGTACGTGGCGGAAGACGGCGAAGACCCACTGGCCTGGGCCTTCGGCGCGCTGGGCCAGCAAGACCGCGCGCGCCACCTGGCCACGCTGTATTTGAACGACCTGGCTGATGTGTGGCGTGAAAGCGTGGACGCGCGCTTCGAGTTCGTGCGCTACGCCGAAAGCCTGGCGCAAAGCCAGGCCAGCTTCGAGCCACTGGCCCAGGCCCTGGCCGCGCCGCGCAATCTGATCGACCAGCATCTGCATGCGCTCACCCTCGCCGCCATTGAACGCCACGCGCCGCAACTCGTGCTGCTCACCGCGCCTTTCCCCGGCAACGTGTACGCCGCTTTTCGCATTGCTCAAAGCATCAAGCAGCATGCGCCGCACATCACCACCGTGCTGGGTGGCGGCTATGCCAACACCGAGCTGCGCGAACTGAGCGAGCCGCGGGTGTTTGATTTCTTCGACCATGTCACGCTCGACGCCGGCGAGCGCCCGCTGCTGGCCCTGATCGAGCACCTGCAAGGCCGGCGCAGCGCCGCGCGCCTGGTGCGCACGTATGCGCGCGACGCCACCACGCAGCAGGTGAAGTACGTCAACTTCGTTGAGCCCGACATCGCCTTCGAAGACACCGGCACGCCCACCTGGGCCGGGCTGCCGCTGGAACGATATGTTTCGCTGCTCGACCTGCTCAACCCCATGCACCGGCTGTGGAGCGACGGGCGCTGGAACAAGCTCACCGTGGCCCAGGGCTGCTACTGGAAGCAATGCAGCTTTTGCGACGTGAGCCTGGACTACATCTCGCGCTTCGAAGCCGCTTCAGCCAGCACGCTGGTGGATCGAATCGAATCAATCGTTAACGAAACCGGCGTCACCGGTTTTCATTTCGTCGACGAAGCCGCGCCGCCCAAGTCGCTGAAGGCCCTGGCACTGGAACTGCAAGCGCGCGGCACGGCCATTTCGTGGTGGGGCAACATCCGCTTCGAGAAAACCTTCACGCCGGCGCTGGCGCAGTTGCTGGCCGGCAGCGGCTGCATCGCCATATCGGGCGGGCTGGAAGTGGCGTCCGACCGATTGCTCGAGCTCATGAAGAAGGGTGTGTCGGTAGCCCAGGTGGCGCGCGTGACCAAGGCCTTCAGCGACGCCGGTATTTTGGTGCACGCCTACCTGATGTATGGTTTCCCGACGCAGACGGTGCAAGACACGGTCGATGCGCTCGAATACGTGCGCCAGCTCTTCGCCGCCGGCTGCATTCAATCAGGCTTCTTTCACCGCTTTGCCTGCACCGTGCATTCACCGGTGGGGCGCGACCCCGCGGTCTACGGCATCACGCTGCAAGCCTTGCCCGAAGGCGGCTTTGCGCGCAACGATGTGGCCTTCATCGACCCCACGGGTGTCGATCACGATGCTCTGGGCGTGGGCCTGAAGAAGGCGGTCTACAACTTCATGCACGGCATCGGGCTGGAGCAAGACGTGCGGCGTTGGTTCCCCATGAAAGTGCCGCGCACCCGCGTGGCGCCGGATTTCATCGAACTCGCACTGGCTTGAATTGGGGGGGCAACAAGCCACCCCCAAGCATGGCAGAAGACAGGGCTTGTAGCCGCGCGCCCATGGTGCTACTTTGCGTGTCGCGGCGCATGTCGCCGCCGCCGCTCAACCCCTGGAGGCGAACATGAAGCTGGCTACCAATCTGAACCGCAATGTAATGAGCCTGGCCGCCCTGACGCTGGCCCTGGCCCAGCCGGCCTCGGCGCACGAGGACACGGGTGTCCCGGCCAAGCTGGGCAAGGTCGAATTCAAGGTTGAATGCAACGCCGCCGCGCAGCGTGAATTCAACCTGGTGATGGCCTATTACCACTCGTTTGCGTGGTCAAGGTTGGCCGCACCGATCGAAGCGGTGCTCAAGGCTGACCCGAGTTGTGGCATGGCACATTGGGCGCGGGCATTGGGGGCCATGGACAACCCGTTTGCCTGGCCGGGCAGTGTGTCCACCCAGACGCTGAACGACGGCAACGCCACGCTCGACGCCGCGCGCGCCGCTGGGCTGAAGAGCCAGCGCGAACGCGATTACGTTGACGCTCTGGCCACGTTCTACAAAGACCATGACAAGCTCAACCACCGCACCCGCGCCAAGGCGCTGGAGTCCGCGCTGGAAGCCGTGGCGCAACGCTACCCGCAAGACACCGAAGCCACGGCGCTTTACGCGCTGGTGCTGTCGGCCAACTTCGACCCGGCCGACAAGAAGTACACCAACCAGTTGAAGGCGGCGGCCATTCTCGAGCCGCTGTTCAAGGCCCAGCCCGAACACCCGGGGGTGGCGCACTACCTGATTCACAGCTATGACTACCCGCCGATCGCCCACCAGGGGCTCGACGCGGCCAAGCGCTACAGCCGCATTGCTGCCGATGCACCCCATGCGCAGCACATGCCTTCGCACATCTTCACGCGCGTGGGCGCCTGGCGCGAATCGGTGCAGGCGAATGCCGCCTCGGCGCAGGCTGACAAGGATCGCGCCTGGAACACCATGCATGCCTACGACTACATGGCCTACGCGCACCTGCAACTCGCGCAGGACGCGGCCGCCGCCAAAGTGATGCGCCAGGCCCAGGAGGTAACCAATGGTCGCGACAACTTTGCCAGCGCCTATGCCGCCGCGGCCATTCCGGCGCGCCTGGTGCTGGAGCGCGGCCGCTGGGCCGAAGCCGCGGCGTTGGGCATGCCGCCCGGTGCCACGCCCTGGGCCAAGTACCCGCAGGCCGAAGCCGTCACTGCGTTTGCGCGCGGCGTGGGCGCGGCGGGCATGAAAGACCCGGCCAAGGCGCGCGCTGAAATCCAGCGCCTGCAGCAGTTGCGTGATGCGGCCAGCGCGCTGAAGCTTAACTATTGGGTCGAGCAGATCGAGATCCAGGCTGACGTCGTCAACGGCCTGGCCCTCTTGGCCGAAGGCAAGGATGCTGAGGGCCTGGGGGCGTTGCGCAAGGCCGCCGAGCGCGAAGATGCCACCGAAAAGGCGGCGGTGACGCCCGGCCCCATCGTGCCCGCGCGCGAGGTGCTGGCCCGCGTGCTGCTCGACGCCGCCCGCTACGGCGAGGCGCTGGGCGAATTTGAAGCGGTGATGAAGAAAGAGCCCAACCGCCTGCGCGCCACCGCGGGTGCGGCGCTGGCCGCGGAGCGCAGCGGTGACGCGGCGCGGGCGCGCGACCTGCACGCCCGGGTGCTTGAAATTGCCGCCGATGCCGACACGCCGCTGCCCGAAGTGGCGCAGGCCAAGCGCTTTCTCGGGCGCACTTGAGCGTGGCCAGGGTCTTGGCCGGGCGCGCGTTCGCGGTGTGGCGCCGCCTGGCCGGCGCAGTGGCCGTGGCCCTGCTGGGCCTGGTTGCCGCACCGGGCGGTGCGGTTGAAAGCGACCCCCTGCCCGTGCCGGCCGACACGGCGCGCGCGCAGGCCGTGCGCAGCTACAACAGCGGGGTGGAGCTGCTGCTGGCGCGCAGCTATGGGCTGGCCCAGGCGCGGTTTGAGGCCGCGTTGAAGCTCGACGAAACCATTGCCGAGGCGCACAACAACCTGGCCTATAGCCTGCGCATGCAGGGCGCGCACAACTTCGAGCTTTCATTGCGCCACTACAACCGCGCCATTGAACTCAAGCCCGGGCTGGCCCAGGCCTATATGTACCGCGGCGTGTTGTTCACGCAACTGGGCGACCTGGCCCGCGCCAGGGCTGACCATGCCCGACTGCTGGCGCTGAACCCCGAGCTGGCAGCCAAGCTGGAACAGGCGATCCTGGGCCTGGAACGCGATGATCGCGCTGGCATCGCCGCGCAGTACGAATGACCTGCCGAGGGCCGACAGGAATTCCCCGCCACCGCTACTCGGCCATGCTCGCTTTGCGCAAGCCGGAATAGACATGGGCTTGCAGCAGCTTCAGGTATTCGGGGTGGTCCGAATCACGCTTCGCATGCAGCTGCGCAATTGTGCGGCCCGGCGCAATTTTCAGCATGGCCTGTAACGTTAGTCGCGTTTGTTTGACGTCGCCGCTGTTCGCGTAGGCCGCAGCCAGCAGCGCCAGCGTGGCATGGTCATCAGGGTTGAGGCCGCTGGCCCGCTCGCACAGTGCGATGGCCTTGTCGTAGGCACCGAGCAGCAAGTGCGCTTCGCACGCCACGACCAAGGTTCCACTGCTGAATGCGCCATCCAGTGCCGCTGCCTTTTCTGTCAACGGCAAGGCTTCAGCGGGCCGGCCCACTCTGCTGAGCAACTCGGCGCGGGTGTTCACCAGGCGCGCGGAAAAGGGGTCCATGCGGATCGCCCGGTCGTTGGCCTCGAGCGCGGCGCTCCAGCGGCCCAGCAGCAGCAGGGCCGTGCTGCGGCCGTCCCAGGCCAGCCAGTTGTCGGGATCCAACGTGGCCGCCTGCATCGAAAACTTGTCCATCTCGCGGATGTAGGTGTCGCGATCGGCCTGGGGGTCGAGCTCGAAGCGCATGCGCAGCGGCCACTCCATCATCCACAACACGGGCAAGAGCGCGGGCTCCATGCGCTGCGCCTCTTCGAGCAGCTTGCGCCCTTCGTCGGCAAGCTGCACCGAGCGGCCTTGCGACAACACGCCATAGGCGCGCACCACCTTTTCCATGGCATCGAGCTGGCCCACGGGCTTGGGCAGCACGCGCTTGACCTCGGCGTCGCCCACGGCATAGGCTACCCGGGCAATCACCTTGCGAATGGCAGCCTGGGCGGCTGGCGTGGCGAGCGCCTCGGGCAGATCGGTCTTGCTCGCCCAGACCTGCGCGCCGCCCGTGCTGGCGATCAGGCGCAGGCCCAGCGCGCGCTGCGGCGCACCAGCCTGCAAATCGCCTTCGATCACATACCGGGCGCCGGCCAGGCGGGCGGCTTCGAGAAACGGCACGGCGCCCTGTGCATCATGGGCCACTGCAACGACGCGCAGGTGGCGCGCATAGGCGCTCAAGCCCGTGGCCAGGCTGTGCGCCAGGTCTTGCGCCACCTGCGCGGCGGCGGCGTCGCCTGTCGGCGACGCGATCGAACCGATGGCCACCGACATCGTGATCGGCGCCACGCCCCCACTAGGCACACCACCCGGCAGGCCGCCCCGCAGCAGCCACGCGGCGGCGCCGAGCACGGCGGCCGCCGCCACGGCGGTGATGCCGAGCCACCGGCGGTCGCGGCGCGGCGAACGCATGGCGTCCGGCCTGTCGTGCCCGGCCAAGGCAGCGCCGGTGGCGGTGGCAAGCAGGCGATAAGCGTGCACCGGGTCGGCGATGTTTTTCACCGGCTGCTCGCCCTGGTCCTCGAAACCGGCTGCGACCTTGCCCTTGACGGCAACACGGATCGACTCCGACACGGTGATGCCACCCGGCTCGGCCAAGCCCTCCAGCCGCGCAGCGATGTTCACACCGTCGCCATAGACCGTGCCGTCAGGCTTTTCGATCACGTCGCCCAGGTGGATGCCGACGCGAAAGCGCATGCGGCGGTCTTCGGGAACGGCTACGTCCAGCGCATTGACCTGCACCTGGATGGCCAGCGCCGCCGTCACTGCGCCGGCTGCGGTGTCGAACACGGCCAGCACCGAGTCGCCCGCCATGTCGATGACCCGGCCCTGATGCAGCTCGACTTGCTGCCGGAACACCGCGCGCGCGGCGTCCAGCGCCAGCACCGTGCCTGGTTCATCACCGGCCATCAGCCGCGAATAACCGGCGGCATCGGCAGCCAGGATGGCGGCCAGGCGCTGCTTCATCTCAATCAGCCCAGGCAGTTCGCTGAAGCGGCCACTGTGCGGGTACGCGGTTGCAGACGACGTTGGACACGGCGGTCGTTTCGGCTCAGGGCGATGCTTGCGGCGCCACGATCGTCAGGCCCTTGAAGTAGTGGCGGAAGAAGCCACCGTCGCTGCTCAACAAGGCGTCGCACTGGTGCATGGCGTGCGCGCCGATCAGAAAATCCGGCGCGACCCGCTCGCGTGGGCCTTTGTTGCGCGCATAGCCGCGCATGATGCCCGCCGCCCCGATGGCGGCGTCCAGTGACATGGGCTCATGATCGATCTGGCAGTCGGACAGAAATGCCAACAGCGCGTCGTTGCGGTTGAAGTAGCGGCCAAGTTCGGCCACCACCACGGCGCATACGCACAAGCTGCCATGCGCCAGCGCGGCCTCCAGCGCGGCTTGCGCCGCCGCTGCGCCCGGCGCCCCCTTGACGATGTCGAACAACACGCTGGAATCGACGGCGGTTTTCACTTGCGCGGCGCTTTCCTCGGGCGGGCCGCCTTCGGCGGGGCGGTGGCAGGCTTCGCCTGCGCGGCATCGCCCTGCCAGGGCACGGGCCGACCCCGCAGTTCGGTGAGCGCCTGCTCGGTGCTCAACCCGTCAGCCACCGCTTTGCCGATCCAGCGGCTCAGATCGAGCTGCACGCGCTTTTCGATCAGCAGGCGGCCAGCTTCCACCCGCAATTGAAGGCGCGCGCCGGGCTTGAGGCCCAGTGCATCGCGCGCTTCCTTGGGGATGACGATTTGACCGCGCGCGGCCAGTGTGATGTCGATGGTTTGCATGGCGTACCATATTTATATGAAAACTAAAGTATGCCATAGGCGGTACGAATCACGTCGACTGAAAAACGGGCAATGGGTGCAGGCCTTTACCGCAATGCATCAGCGGCGCTGGGGTTTTCCAGGCCGGCGGCGACGCGCAGGAAAGTTGTGATCCTGCGCCGTTGAACAGGCTTGCCAAAGATGGAGCCTCCGCCCAGGATGCGTTCCGTCCAGGCAGGCGCAAGCTGGCGTTCTGTGTCGAGTGCTTCCTTGGCTTTGGCGATGTCTCCGAGCCCGATCAGGTTCATGGCGAGGTACCCATGCAGCGCTGGCATTTGGGGTGCCTCGGTGATACCAAGCAGCGCGTACTCCACGCCGTCGGCATATTCGCCTGCAAACAGTGACGCCGTCGCCAGCATCAAGTACAGCTCTTGCCGCAACGGATCGCGTGGGCTCAAACGCAAGGCCTGGTGAAGATGCAGGGCAGCATCTTGCGCCAGCCCCGCGGCGAGTTCGCTGAATGCGATCGCAGCCAAGGCCGTCATGTTGTTTGGGTTCAGTTCGTAGGCTCGCTGTGCACAAGGCAAGGCTTGCACAGCGAGCCGCGCGTCGGCAGGCACGGTGAGAAGCAGCGCCTTCAACGCATATGCGTCGCAGTCGTTGCGATCAATCTCGATCGCCGCCGTCGCCGCTGACATGCCGGCTTGCCAGGCCGCGGTGCGGTCAGGCGCAGCGCCCAGGTAATAGCGTCGCCAGTGAACGAAGGCCTTCACGTGCCATGCTCGACTGCTTCGTGCATCGATGGCCAGCGCAGCCTCGGCTTCGGCCAAAGCTTCGGCCAGCCCTTTATCGCGAAGCCGCACATCGGAATGGAGGTACGCCGACCAGGCCTTGGCCCAGGCGCTGATAGATTTTTCGTAGACGCCCAGGTTCTGAGATTGGCGGCGCAGGATCCCGTGTAGTTCCACGGCCTCGATGTGCGGGGCAATGGCCATCACGATGCTGCGCGTCAATTCCTCCTGCAGGTCGAAGATGTCCGCCAGCACCCGGTCGTACTTTTCGGCCCAGATATGCGCGCCGGTGAGCGCGTCGATCAACTGCGCGGTCGCACGGATGCGATCAGCCGATTTGCGGATGCTGCCCTCGAGAACGTAGCGCACGCCGAGTTCCTTGGCGACGCTGCGCACATCGGCCGCCTTGCCTTTGTAGGTGAAGCTGCTGTTGCGCGCGATCACGAACAGCGAATGGAAGCGCGACAGCTCGGTGATGATGTCTTCGGTGATGCCGTCGGTGAAGTATTCCTGCTCGGGGTCGCCGCTCATGTTGGTGAAAGGCAGCACCGCGATCGAGGGCTTGTCGGGCAGCGACAGGGCCATCTCGGGAATCGAGGGCGTGGCGGTCGTCGCCATGGCGGGCGTCGCCATGCCCACGCTGGTGGCAGCGCCTGCGCCAACCATCCGCCAGACGCGCACCGGGTCGGCAATGTTCTTCACCGTCTGCTCGCCCTGGTCTTCGAAGCTCGCGGCGACCTTGCCCTTGACGGCACTGCGGATCGAATCCGACACGGTGATGCCACCCGGCTCGGCCAAGCCCTCCAGCCGCGCGGCGATGTTCACGCCGTCGCCATACACCGTGTCGTCGGCTTTCTCGATCACGTCGCCCAGGTGGATGCCGATGCGAAAGCGCATGCGCTGCTCGGCCGGCACACGGGCGGCGAGCCCTTCGACCTGGCGCTGCGCTTCGAGTGCGGCGGTGACGGCGCCGCTGGCGGTGTCGAACACGGCCAACACCGAGTCGCCCGCCATGTCGATGACGCGGCCCCGTTGCGCCTCGATCTGCCTGCGGAACACGCCGCGCGCGGCGTCCAGCGCGCGCACCGTGGCCTGTTCATCGTTGGCCATGAGGC
>JANMYI010000577.1:0-4573 GCA_031381955.1 Burkholderiales bacterium | reverse complement strand
CGCCTTGGGATCGGCCCGGCGGCTCATGCCCTGCATCCAAATGAGTGTCGGCGAGATGCGCCAAGCGGCATGCCGCTTGCCAACCGGTAGCCGCGTGAGGCCAACGACACTGCTCGCCTCGCGGGGGCATGAGTGAGGTGGCACAGACCACTTTTGCTCATGTTGCGCAGAGCGGAACATCAATTGACCCTGGAGTGCTTGTCATGATCAACGTGTTGGCGTGGTTGCTGGCTGGAGGGGTGCTCGGCAGTCTGGCCGGCAGGCTGATGCGCATCAAGAGCCAGCAAGGCGTCATCCTCAATATTGCGGTGGGCGTGCTGGGTGCCGCCATTGGCGGCTGGTTTATCTCACCCATGCTGGGCGTCGGCGCATTCGATCTGCAAGCCTTCAATATGGGCGCTTTGGTCGCGTCGTTGGTCGGCGCCTTGGTGCTGCTGGCCATCCTCAACCTGGCGCATCGCAGCACCGCGGGGTGAAGCCGCCGCGGGGCGTGCGCGGTGCGGCACACCGCACCCGGCAACAGCGGCCCGTTGCTGCGGCCGCCCTGTTCAGCGTGTTGCCACCTCGCGCGCCTGGTTGCGCAATGCTCGAATTTGGTCATGGTTGCGCTGCACGCCTTGCCATTGGCGGCTGACCACCGTGTGCACGTCGGGCGGCAAGTCCTGCTCAATGGCGTCGCGGTATTGCTCCAGAGCGACATCTTCGCCGCGCTCGGTTTCTTCCAGCAGGGCGGCATCGCTGTGGCCGGTGAGCGCACCTTTGGTGGCGACCCAGCCACGGTGCAGGGCGCCGCCAATGCTGCCGCGATCTTCCGCCCTGCCGCCGTGTTGCACCACGAGGGCCTGCAACTCGGCGGCCGCCTGGCGGCAGTCTTCCGCGCGGGCGCGCAGCAGCAGCTTGAATTCGGCGCTGCTCGCGTGCTCGGCGCAGGTGCGAAAGCCGAGTTCACCATCGCGGCTGGTTTCAATGAGATGGTTCAGGGTCTTCATGAGGTCTCGATCGTTCATGGCAATTCCTTTTTGCTGTGAAGTGGATTGAAAGGGCGGTTAATCGGCTCCCTGCGAAGTGGCCCGCTGGCGTGGCTTACGGCGCGTGGGCTGCCCGGCCCGCCATGGACTGGTGCAAAGCCGCCAACAGCTCTTCGGGCGCACACGGTTTGCGCAACACGAGCAGATCGCTGGCGTCGGCCAGGGCACCCGAGTAGCCGCTGATCAGCACCACCGGCAGGGCAGGGTGGTCGCGCCGCAACCGGCGCGCCAGCGCAATGCCGTCCATGGCGCCGGGCATCACCACGTCCGACAGCACGACGTCGAAGGCCGCTGTGCTGTCCAGCACTTGTAGCGCGTGCGGCGCGCTGGTGGCACGTGTCACGACGGCGCCGAACGACGTCAACAGCGCTGCGGTGGCGTCGGCCATTTCCAAGTTGTCTTCCACCAGCAGCACGCGCCGGCCCTTGACGGAGAACTGTCGCCGATCCTCTGCCGGGCTGGGCACCAACGCCTGTGGCGGCCCAGCCGGCAGCACCAGCGTCACGGTGGTGCCCAACCCCGGCGTGCTGGCCAGCCGCGCCGCGCCACCCGCCTGCACGCAAAAGCCATGCACCTGGCTCAGGCCGAGGCCGGTGCCCTGGCCCACTGGCTTGGTGGAAAAGAACGGCTCGAACACACGCTCGGCCAGGCTCTCTTCAAGGCCGCTGCCGTCATCACCCAGCGCCAGCACCACGTAGTCGCCGGCGGCCAGGTGAAGCTGATCGTGTGGTTCGGCGTTGTTGGCATGCAGCCAGACATGGCCAGTGCCGCGGATCGCGTCGCGCGCGTTCAGCGCCAGGTTCACCAGCGCCAGCTCCAGCTCGTTCGGGTCCACCAATACGCTGCGCGTGCCTTCGGCCACGTCGAGCGACACGCCAATGCTTTTGCCCAGCACGGTCTTCATCAACTCCTCCACCTCGGGCAAAAAGGCGTTCAGATGCACCGCGCGCGGGCGCACCGGCTGGCGGCCCGAAAAGCGCAGCAGGTGTTGGGTCAAGCGGCTGCCCACGTCTACCGCACGCAGCGTGGCGGCCACGGGCATCAAAATGGCCGGCGCGTCGGTCTGGCGTTGAATCAGGTGCGCGCTGTTGCTGATCACGCCCAGCAGGTTGTTGAAGTCGTGCGCGACGCCGCCCGTTAACCTGCCCAGCGCCTCGACGCGCTGGTTGTGCGACACGCGCTGTTCGGCCTGCCGGGTTAGCGTCACCGCCTGCGCCACCTGACGCTCCAGTTCAGCTTTGGCGTCGCGCATCGAGGTGCTGGCAGCAGCCAGTGCCTGGGACACGTCGTCGCACTCCGCCATGCCCGTGGCGTGCGCTTGCACCGGCATGCCGGCCTGCAATTGCGCCGCCGCCTGCTTCAGTGACTGCACGGGTTTCGCGATGCTGCGCGAGACCCAGACCGCCCCCAAGATGGCCAGGCCGATCATGGCCAGTGCGCCCAAGGCAACCTTGACCACCGCGCTGGGCAACACGCCGTCAAACTGCTCGCGCGGCATGCCGGTGACGTACGTCCAGCCCTGCGAAGAGGTGCTGAAGTAGCTGGCGACGTGCTGGCTGTCCAGCGTGGTGGACCGCACCAGGCCTTCACGCTCGGCGGCAATGCGCGCACGCAAGTCGGCTGGCGCGGCTCGCCCCGCGTAGGCCGGGCCGCCCGGGTGGCGTGCCACGATGGTGCCGTTGCCGTCGACGATGACGCCGACCCAGTCGGCCGGCAACTGTTGCGCATCGATGATGCGTTGCATTTCTTCCGGCAGCACGGCCAACGTCAGGTTCAGCACCACGTTACCGTCGCGTTCCACCGGTTGCACCAGCGTGGCGTATTGCAGCGTCTGTGTCGTCGGGCCGGGCAGCGGCAGCAAAAGCGCGTGCTGTATCAAAGGCCGGGCCGCACCCGGGGCATGGGGCAGCAAGGTTTCCCCGGGGCGGCGGCGCGTGTCGATCAACAGGCCATCGTGGTTGCGCACCTCCATCCAGCCGGCCAGGCCATGCAAGGTGCGCCGGGCCTGTTGCTCGAACGCGAGCAGGTTGTCGCGCGACAGCTCTGGCGCGTCGTCAAGCATGCGCGACAGGGCCAGGCCGCGCAGCAAGTACGCCCGCTGCGCCAATTCACGATCCACCATCTGTGACAGCGCGCGTGCGGTGTCGGTGAGCAAGCGCTGGTTGGCTTGGCGCTCAGCGCTGTAGGTCTGTGCCACCAACCACACCGCTGCCGCCACCGCGGGCAGCAACACCGACGCCACCAGTATCAGCAGGCGCGACCGTATCGAGACGTTGCGGCCGGCGATCACGGAGGGCGCCTGCCGCGCGGCCATGACGGTTGTTGTGGGTGGATCCATTGCCCAACCACGACGGCAACTCGCGTGCCGTCACAAACACCGGGTTCGCGGGGGGCATGGTTGGCCACGGCAATCATCAGAGCAAACACCAGGTTCTCGCCCACCACCACACCATGATGGCTCGCATCTCGTACCAGAAGGGCCATCGTGGTCGCAGTATGCCGAGGGCACAGCGCCATTCCGGCGCCATCCGCGTGGTGAACTGGCGCCCGCGCTTTTCAGCGCACGCGCTGGCCTGTTAGGCAAGGGCGGCTCGGGGCCAGCCCTTGCCTCAACCGCTTCAATTGCTGCCTCGCACCACCACGTTGTTGCGCACTTCCTTGACATCAGGCACCGCGCGCGCCACCGCGGTTGCTTGGTCCTTCTCAGCCTGGCTGGCGGCGGTGCCCGTCAACTGCACGGTGCCGTTTTGAGTCTCGACGCCAATGCGCAGGGCGCTGACGCGGCTGTCTTCGGCGAAGCGTGTCTTCACGCGGGCGGTGATGGTGCCGTCGTCAACCGCCTGGCCCACCTTGGTCTGCGTGGTCTGCATAGAGGCATTGCGGTCGCAGCCAACGGCAAGCAGGCCACTCAGGGCCAAGGCGGTGATCAGTGCTACTCGTTTCATGTCCATGCTCCTGTTTGAAAAAGGCAGGCTCGACTTGAGCAATTCGTGTGCCCGCCGCGGCCCGCACGATGCACGTGGCTGTCCGGGCAATGCCGCCTCAGGCACGGCAGCATTTACCGCAATGCGCGGCCATATCGGTAAACAGTGCTGGTGCCAGCCCCACCTGCGCAGGCATGGCGCCTTGCCCAAGGCGTACCGGCCCCCTGGGGCCTGGCTGGCATGGCAGTTGCGATGCGGTTGAACAACAGCCAGGCAGCCCAGGCATTCGGCCCCTATGCGCCGGCCGCCAGATCGCTCGAGCCCCGAATGGAGACCGGCCCATGCCCTACCTTGATCTGCGTCACGACACCAAGCAAACGCCAGCCATTTCGCCACGGCTGCAACATGCGGTGCGGCTGCTGCAAATGTCGTCGCTTGACTTTGCCGCCACCGTGCACACCACCTTGGGCCAGAACCCCTTCCTGGAACTCGACGAGGGCCTGGCCGATACGCAAGACAGCGCAGAACTGATCGACGCGCAAAACGGCGACTCCGATGACGGCGCCGACGACGCCCCGCCGCCGGGGGAGCGCGAAAACGAAAACGACAACGACAACGACA
>JANMYI010000508.1:0-10678 GCA_031381955.1 Burkholderiales bacterium | reverse complement strand
GAGTTCGCTCATCTTCAGCACCACCGTGTTGCCGAAGGCCAGCGCCGGCGCCAGTTTCCAGGTGGCCGTCATGAAGGGCACGTTCCACGGGCTGATCAGGGCGCACACGCCCACCGGGTGGAACAGGGTGTAGTTCAGGTGCGTGGGCGTGGGGTAGGTGTGGCCATCGACCCGGGTGCACATTTCAGCAAAGTAGTGAAAGTTGTCGGCCGCACGCGGCACCAGTTGTTTGGCGGTTTGGCTGATCACCTGGCCGGTGTCGCGCGTTTCGGTGTGGGCCAGTTGCGCCACCTGGCTGGTGATCAAATCGCCCAGCTTGCGCAGCAGCCCGGCGCGCTCGCCGGCCGGCCGCGCGGCCCAGGCCGGGAAGGCCGCCTTGGCCGCCGCCACCGCGGCGTGCACTTCCGCCGCGCCGCCGGCCGCCACCTCGGCCAGCACCTCTTGCGTGGCCGGGTTGATGGTTTCAAAGTAGTCGCTTCCGGCCACGGCCTTGCCGTTGATGAGGTGTTCAATGCGCATGGTGTGCTGGCTTCAGATTTCGGCAACGATGGTGTTCAGCAGGCGGCCAATGCCTTCGATTTCGGTCACGACTTCGTCGCCCACGTTGACGTTCACCACGCCATCGGGCGTGCCGGTGAGGATGATGTCGCCCGGCCCCAGGCTCATGAAGCTGCTGAGGTAGGCGATCAGCTCGGGCACGCGGTGGATCATGTTGGCCGTGCTGCCCTGCTGCGTGAGCCGGCCGTTGACGAAGGTGCGCAACGCCAGTTGATGTGGATCGTTAATTTCGTCCGCACTCACCAGCCACGGGCCGATGGCCGTGGCGGCGTCGCGGTTCTTCACGCGCAGGTTGGGGCGGTACCAGTTTTCAAGGTAGTCGCGCACGGCGTAGTCGTTGCACACGGTGTAGCCGGCCACATGGGCCAGCGCATCGGCGGCGCGAATGTTCTTCGCCGGCCGGCCGATCACCACCGCCAGCTCGCACTCATAGTGCATGAAGGCCACGCCCGGCGGCCGCGGCGTGTGGCCGCGGTGGCCAACCAGGCTGTTGCCGCCCTTGAAGAAAATCAGCGGCTCATCTCGGGCGTTAAGCGTGAGTTCGCGGCTCAGCTCTTTCACGTGGTCGGCGTAGTTCAGGCCCAGCGCGATGATGGTGCCCACTTCGATGGGCGGCAGCCACACGACCTCGGTCTCGGCCAGCACGCGGCCATTGGCCAATTGCACACCGCGCTCGTGCGGCACGGCGTCATGCACCGCGCCGGCATGGGCCAGGCGCGCGGTCTTCATGAGGCCACCTGCTCCGCAAAAAGCTGAATGCTCAGGCGGCCAATGCCTTCGATGGCCACCGCGACGCTCTGCCCGGCCCGCGCCAGGGGCGCACCGTGCGCGGCACCGAGCAGCAACACATCACCGGCGTGCAGGGTCATGAATTCGCTCACGTCGCAGATCAGCCGCGCCACGCCGCGCACGCGCTGGGCGCTATCGGTGTCATGCACCAGCACATCGTCGATGAACACGAGAACGCGCAAGGTATCCGGCTGCGGCACCGCGCTGGCCGGCACCATCTGCGCCGTGCCCAGCGGGCAAAAACCATCGCGCGCACGCTCGCGGGCGGCGGGGCGGTAGTGGCTGGCATGCGGCACGCACAAGTCCATGGCCACCATGTAGCCCGCCACATGGCGCAATGCATCGCCCTCGGCCACGCGACGCGCCACGCTGCCGATCACAACCGCCAGCGTGGCCCCCACTTCCAACGCGGCCACACCGGCCGGCACCACCACCGCAGCGCCCTGCCCCACCAGCGTGTTGCGCGGCTTGACCTGCAACACCGGCGCGCGCGGCGGCGCCTTGTGCGGGGCCTGGTGCGCCGCATCGCCCAGGGCCGCGAGTTGCGGCGCGTGGTTGAGCAACGCGCCGTAGACGCTTCCGCTCAGGCGATGGGGAGGCAAGGCCAGTTCGAACACGGTGATTCGCAGCCGGCGTTGATCAATGCTTGTAGGGCTGTTCGCTGAGGAACTTGAACGCCGCTTGCCAGGTGTCGGGCGAATTCAGGATGCCCAGGTGCGTGGTGTTCAGGATGGCGTCATAAATGCCCTGGCCAGTGAGCGCCACTTCGCGCGCACCGCGCAGGCTGGCGCTGCGCGAGAAGTCGGTGGGCACGCCGAATGAGTCGATGGCCGGCACTGGGCTGATGAAACCGTCTTGCAGCGGAAAGTAGACAAAGCTGGCATCGGCATTGCGAATGACCAGGAACTTGGCCGAGCGATAGCGCTCTTCATGCCGGTTCAACCGCTGCAAGAACGGCGTGTTGGGCGAGCCCAGTTCCTGGCAGATGGCGCTGGCCGGCGTGAAGCCGCCGAGGGCCGGCAACTGGAAGTAGTTGGCCGGCGACGGTGAGCAATTGATGATGCCGTGGTTGGGCCCATCCACAGCCACCACGCGGCGCACGAGCTGATGCGCCTGCACGTCTTGGCGCAACCATTCGCGCGTGACCATCACGCCCAGGCTGTGGCCCACGATGTCAACTTCTTTGGCGCCGGTGTAGGCCAGCACGGCGTGCACGAAGCGCTTCAGGTCGGCCACGTTGGCCGCCGCGGTGTGCGCGGTGGCCGAGCGGCGGGTCTGGTCAGCCAGCAGGTCGCACTGGTCGCCCTGGTAACCCAGGCCCCACAGCTCGCTCAAGGCATAGCCGTGGTCGGCCAGGTATTGCGCGAAGGCCTGCATCTTGCCGAAGGGGTTGCAGGCGGTGGCGAAGGGTGTGTCGTTGTTGCCGTGCACGAAGACCACCGGGGTGCGTGACACCGGCCCGGCCGCACCGAAGCCGATGAGCGGCGTGCCCAATGAAGCATCGCTGATGACCGGAAACCCGGCCGGCAAACTGCGGCCCACCAGGCCATCGGCCTGCGCGCCGTGGCTGAGCCAGAGCATGGCAGCCAGCGCTGCCAGGGTGCGACCAAGTGATGCAAAGGAACACGGCATGTTCAACTCCTGGTGGGGTGGGTGTTCGCGCGTTGCGCGAAGCGGGTGGGCGAAGAATACCCGCCTGTGCCGCACCCTGGCGCCCCGGTATTCACTGAGCCCACGGTGCCGCCGGCTGCTGGCACCCGCCTGCAACGTATGAGATCATTCGGCCGCAGCCTGTAGAAGCAGCGTCACGTTGCGCGGCCGGTGCCAGCGGCAGTCATGCCGGCACCGCCCCCCAGCGGTGGCGCTGAAAAGAAGATCAGGCCCAGGGAAGAACCCGTCACACTGCACAGGATCACCCACCGCCATGAGCACATTGCAAACCACCGAATCCCGCCCCGCCCACATCGTTGCCATCCGCCGTGATGGCGATTTGCTCGCCTACCAGCTGCGCGTTGGCAGCGGCGGCGCCGGCCAGTCCAAGCTGTTCAGCGTGGGCAAGCTAGGCGGCCCACGCAAGGCCTTGAATGCCGCACGCATGACCGCCGAGGCCAACGGCTTGTCGCTGGGCGGCAAGCGCGGCGGCTCACCCGAAGGCCGGCGCAACAGCCGCAGCCCCTCACCCGCCGCGGGGCTGCGCTTCGAGTGGCAACACTTTGCGCAAAGCACCGTGCTGTACGTGGTGGCCACCTGGAAGAACGAGCAAGGCGTGTCCTGCTCCACGCGGTACTCGGTGGAACGCCACGGCCTGCCCGGCGCGCTCGACAAAGCCATCGAAGCGCGCATGTCCTGCGGCGCGCCCCAGCCTGACCGCAAGGCGCTGCTCAAAGCGCTGAAGGCCAAGCACGCCGAGCAGCCTTGAGAGCCTGTGAGCCCGCGCCGCGCAGGCGGGCTTGGCGATGAGCGCTGACGGCATCTTCATCAGCTACCGGCGCAGCGACGCGCAGTTTGCGGCCGGGCGCCTGGCCGATGCACTGGTGCGCGAATTCGGCGACGAGCGCATCTTTCGTGACATCGAGGACATCGAGGCCGGCGCCGATTTCATCGACACGCTCGACAAGGCCCTGGCCGAGTGCAAGGTGATGCTGGTCATCATCGGCAGCCAGTGGCTCGACTTGCGCGATGCCCAGGGCCAGCGGCGAATTCACAACGACGGTGATTGGGTGCGGCAAGAAATTGCCCGTGCCCTGGTACGCGGCATTCGCGTGGTGCCGGTGCTGCTTGAACGCACCGATATCCCGGCCGACGCTGCCTTGCCCGACGACTTGAAAGCGCTGACGCGCCGCCAGGCGCTGCGCCTGGCCGACGAGCAATGGGCACGCGACGTGGCCGCGCTGGTGGCCGCATTGCGCCCGCATTTGGGCACGCCTGTTGCCAACGCACCCGCGCCCGCAGCGCCCATGCGCAAGCCGCAACCAGCGCAGCTTGAGGCCATGGCCAGCCGGATGGGCTCGGGCGTGCGCACCGGGCTGACCTGGGTGATGCGCGCGCTGCTGGGCCTGCTCGCCTTGCTGCTGTTCTTAACCTTTCTGTTGGTGCGCGCCTGCAACGACGAAACGCCGGACATGGCGGGGCGCTGGCTTTCCGCCGAGGGCTGGGTGCTGGAGTTCGAGCCGCAACAACACGAAGGCGCGAAGCGCTACCAGGTGCGCGGCAGCGCAGGCAACGCCGGCCGCCTGGAATGTCTAGGCACGCCCAGCATGTTCGGCGCGCTCGATCTGCAATGCAAACTGCTGCCCGGCAGTGGCCCGGCCGACACCTTCGCTTGCGAAAACATGTACATCAGCGGCACGCCCTTGACGGCCGCGGGCGAATGCAAATGGCCGCGCGACGGCAGCACGCGCAAGCTGTCGCTCAAGCGCTGAACCGCTGAACGCGCCGCTACGCGCACCCGCGCGTTGCCGCACCCTGGCTCCCCCCACACGATCACCCAGCACCATGAACATCCTTCGCTTCACCGACCTGTGCCACAGCGGCCGCGCCGCCGGCCAGCGCGTCTTCATTCGCGCTGACCTGAACGTGCCGCTCGACGACGCCGGCCGCATCACCGAAGACACGCGCATTCGCGCCTCGATGCCCTGCATCGAGTTGGCGCTGCAGGCCGGCGCCGCGGTGATGGTCACGTCGCACTTGGGTCGCCCCACCGAGGGCGAATTCAAGCCTGCTGATTCATTGGCCCCCGTGGCCGCGCGCATGGCCGAACTGCTGGGCCGGCCGGTGCCCCTGGTGAGCCATTGGGTCGAGGGCGTGAGCGTGGCGCCGGGCCAGGTGGTGCTGCTGGAAAACTGCCGCCTGAACAAGGGCGAGAAGAAGAACGACGAGGCCCTGGCGCGCAAACTCGCCGCGCTGTGCGACATCTTCGTCAACGACGCCTTTGGCACCGCGCACCGCGCCGAGGCCACCACCTACGGCATCGCGCAGTTCGCACCCATCGCCTGCGCCGGCCCGCTGCTGGCAGCCGAGATCGACGCCATCATGAAGGCCCTGGCCAACCCCAGGCGCCCATTGATCGCCATCGTGGCGGGAAGCAAGGTCTCCACCAAGTTAACGATCCTGCAAAGCCTGGCCAACAAGGTTGACGGCCTGATCGTCGGCGGGGGCATTGCGAACACCTTCATGCTGGCCGCGGGCTTGCCCATCGGCAAGAGCCTGGCCGAAGCCGACTTGCTGGATCAAGCGCGCAGCGTGATGGCCGCGATGAAGGCGCGCGGCGCCGAAGTGCCTATTCCTGTGGATGTGGTGGTTAGCAAGACTTTCGCCGCCGATGCGCCGGCCACGGTGAAGCCGGCCGATCAGGTGGCGGCCGACGAGATGATCCTGGACATCGGCCCGCAGACATCCGCCTTGCTGGCCGAAAAACTCAAGGCCGCCGGCACCATCGTCTGGAACGGGCCGGTGGGCGTGTTCGAGTTCCCGGCCTTCGCCCACGGCACCGAAGCCATTGCGCGCGCGATTGCCGCCAGCCCGGCGTTCAGCATCGCCGGTGGTGGCGACACCCTGGCGGCGATTGCCAAGTACGGCATTGAGCAAGACGTGGACTACATCTCCACCGGCGGCGGCGCGTTTCTTGAAGTGCTGGAAGGCAAGCAACTGCCGGCGTTCGAGATTCTGGAACGACGTGCCGCGCAGGGTTGAGACACGACTCCAGCCGGTAACTGCCCGGCGCAGCGGGCACTTGATAATCCCCCGCCCCCGATTCCCATTTGAACGCCTGACTGTTGGAGTTGTCATGTCTCGTGCCACCAAGATCGTCGCCACCCTCGGCCCTGCCTCCAGCTCGGCCGACGTGCTGGAGCGGCTGCTGCGCGCAGGCGTGGATGTGGTGCGGCTGAACTTCAGCCACGGCACGGCGCAAGACCACATCGACCGCGTCACGCTGGTGCGTGAGTTGGCGCAAAAGGTGGGCAAACCGGTGGCCCTGATGGCCGACTTGCAGGGGCCAAAAATCCGCGTCGGCAAGTTCTTGAACGGCAAGGTCGATCTCATCAACGGCGCCGAATTCGTGCTCGACGCCGCGCGCGCCGAGCCGGGTGACGAGCATGGCGTGGGCCTCGACTACAAAGAGCTGCCGCGCGATGTGAAGCCGGGCGACAGCCTGCTGCTGAACGACGGCATGATCGTGCTGACGGTGAAAGACGTTCGCGGTGAGCGCGTCATCACCACCGTGAAGGTGGGCGGCGAGTTGAGCAACAACAAGGGCATCAACAAGCAGGGCGGCGGCCTCACGGCGCCGGCGCTCACGGCCAAGGACATGGAAGACATCAAGACCGCCATGGCCTGCAAGTGCGACTACGTGGCGGTGAGCTTTCCGAAGAGCGCCACCGACATGGAAATGGCGCGCCAACTCTGCAACGTGGCCGGCGAGCCGTTCAGGCACAAGCCGGCGCTCATCGCCAAGATCGAACGCAGCGAGGCGATACCGCAACTCGAAGCCATCCTCAAAGCCAGCGACGGCATCATGGTCGCGCGCGGCGACCTGGCGGTGGAAGTGGGCGCGGCCACCGTGCCGGCGCTGCAAAAACGCATGATCAAGATGGCGCGTGAACTCGACAAGCTCACCATCACCGCCACGCAAATGATGGAAAGCATGATCAACGCGCCGGTGCCCACGCGCGCCGAAGTGAGCGACGTGGCGAATGCCGTGCTCGACGGCACCGACGCCGTGATGCTCAGCGCCGAAACGGCGTCGGGCCGCTTCCCGGTGGAAACGGTGGAGCACATGGCCATGATCGCGCTGGCCGCCGAAAGCGCAGAGACCATCGAGCTTGATGGTGACTTCACCAACAAGCGTTTCGGCCGCATCGACCAGAGCATTGCCATGGGCGCGCTGTTCACCGCCTACCACCTGGGCTGCAAGGCGATCATTGCGCTGACTGAAAGCGGCAGCACCGCGCTGTGGATGAGCCGGCACAACATCCATGTGCCGATCTTTGGGCTGACCACCAAGCCGGGCTCGGAAAGCCGCATGGCGCTTTATCGCAATGTGCGGCCCTTGCTGATGCAGGCCTTTGACGACCGCGACACGGCGCTGGCAGAAGCTGAACGCCTGCTCAAGGAACGCGGCGTGCTGATGCCCGGCGACACCTACGCCATCACCTGCGGCGAGCCGATGGGCTACCCGGGCGGCACCAACATGCTCAAGGTGTGCCGGGTGGCGTGACCGGGTGCGGGTCGAAACCGAACGCCGCTGCGGCGTTGTCGACCAGGATGCGCCGGCGGGTGGATTCGTCTGGCGCCCAGCCGTACAGCAGCGCCAGCATGTCAGCGTCTGCCGGCCGCGGTTGAAAGTTCGGGTGCGGCCAGTTGCTGGCCCACAGGCAGCACCCGGGGTGCGATGCCACCAGAGCACACGCCAACGCGGCCACATCGGCATAGACAGGCGGCCCGAGCCTGGAGGTTTCGTAAGGCGCTGACAACTTCACCCAGCGCTGCGGCGCATCGAGCACGCCCTGCAGCGCCTTGAACGCCGGGTGTTGAACCGATACCGGCTCGATGAACTTGCCAATGTGGTCGATCACCACCTTGCCTGGCAGCGCGTCAACCAGCGCCTTGTATTGCGGCAAGTCGCGGCCGTCGAGCTGCAGATTCACGGTCCAGCCCAGCGGCGCCATGCGCGCAGCCAGCGGCGGCAGGGCCTGCCAGGGCAAGACACCGCCGCTGCCGGCCAGCATCATGAAGCGCACCCCGCGCACGCCGGCGGCGTGCAAGCGTGCCAGCTCGGCGTCGCCCACGTCTGGCGCCACCACGGCCACGCCGCGCGCCGCGTCGCCAAGCTGCGCCAGGGCGTCGAGCAGGCAGCGGTTGTTCAGCCCATAGCCCATGGGCTGCACCAGCACCGCGCGTTGCAGGCCGAGCCCACGCTGCACCTGGCGATAGGCCGCCAGCGGCGAGTGCGGCGGCTTGAAGGTGGCCGTGCCGGCCAGCGGGAAACGCTCGTCGTAGATGTGGACGTGACAGTCGCAGGCCAGTGGCGGCAGCAGCGGCGCATTCGTCATGTTGAGCCCTGTGTGCTGGCCCAGGCATGCAGCCGTGCGGCCTGCGCCGGGTTGACGGCGCCCAGGGGGACGCGCCCTTGCACGATGGCGCTGACCTGGCGCACGGTTTCCAGGGCCTGGTGTTGCGTGGCCGCCGGTGTCAGGCCGCCGATGTGCGGTGTGGCCAGCACGCGCGGGTGGCGCGCCAGGGCGAGGCTGGGCATTTGGTCTGCGGCGCGGCCGACATCCAGCGCACAGCCGGCGAGCCCGCCGCCGTCGAGGGCCTGAAGCAGTGCCGCCTCATCGACCAGGTTGCCGCGTGAGGCGTTGATGAAATACGCATCCGGCTTCATCGCCGCGAACTGCGCCGCGCCGAACAGGTTCTCGGTGTCTGGCGTGGCCGCCGCCAGGCAGACCACGTGATCCGCCTCGGCCAGCAAGGGCATCAGGTCGACTTGCTGCAGCGCCGTGTTGTCGACCGCGGCATGCGGGTCGTGCACCCACACCCGCATGCCCAGCGCCAGCGCCAGGTCTGACAAGGTGCGTCCGATCTGGCCATAGCCCACCAGGCCCAAGGTGGCGCCGCGCAGTTCGCGGCCCATGGTCACCGTGGGCGCAACGCCGGCGCGGTAGTCGAGCACGGAGCGGCTGATGTGGCGGCTCAGGTCGATCATCACGCCGACCACCCATTCGGCCACGGCCGTCATGAAGCCGGCGCTGGCCTGAGTGACCAGGATGCCTTGCTCGCTGGCCGCGGCCACATCAATGTTGCGAATGTCCACCGCGCAGCGACACCAGGCCAGCAGCCCCGGCAACTGGCGCAACAACTCGGCCGGGGCCGCCGCGCTGCGGTCGCTGACGATGATGCTGCAGCCTTGTGCGGCCCGGGCCAGGGCCTGCGGCGTCCAGATGGCGTCGTCGCTGCCGCGCGTCACGTCTGCCACGGTTTGCAGCGCGGCCAGCGCACCTGGCCCGTAGTAGTAGGCCAGCGCATGCGGGCCGTGGGTGAGGAAGACGCGCTGGCGTGTCACTGGAGCACCTTCGGCTGCGCACTCCGGTATTCGCCCTTGGGGCGGCCCGGCGAGCTCATGCGGCGCGTTTCATGGCCCGCGGCGGCTGGGCCACCGAGGCGCGCACCACCAAGGTCGGGCTGAACAGGAACTCGCGCGGCGCCGTGCGCGCGTCTGCCATGCGCGCGAACAGGCGCTCGACGATGGTTTGCGCCATTGCGGGCAGCGGCAGCTGCACGGTGCTCAAACCCGGGCTGGTCAGTGCGGAGAGGAACAGGCCGTCGATGCCGATCACCGACATATCGTGCGGTACGCCCAGGCCGGCGTCGCGCAGGCCCGCCAGCAGGCCAAAGGCCAACAGGTCGTTGACGGCGACCAGGCCGGTCGGGCGTGTGCGCTCGGCGGCGATGCGCGCAGCCAGCACGCGGCCCAGGTCGGCCATCTCGGAATCGCCATATTCGCTGGCACTGCTGCCGTCGATCACGCGTGCGCCACGCGCCAGGCCGGCGGCCTGCGCCGCGGCCATGAAGCCGCGGATCTTTTCGCTGCGGCTGGTGGTCTGCCCGGCCGCCGTGACGAACGCCAGACGCTTGTGACCGTGCGCGATGAGGTGCGCTGCGGCCATGCGGCCGGCCTCGAAGTTGTCGACCGACACGTGGTCGATCGCCGATACGGCGCCCGGCGTGGCGCGGCGGTCGTAGCTGACCATCACCAGGCCGCGGCGCACGGCGGCCTCGAAGTGTTGTTCGTCGGCCAGCGACGAGATGACCACCACGCCGCGCACGCCGTGCGACAGCAGGTCGTCGAAAAAGCCGGTTTCCTTGCTGCGGTTGCGGTAGGTGTTGCCCAGCACCACGCGGTGGCCGTGGCGCTCTTGCGCCGCGGTTTCGATCTCGCGCGCGATGCTGCCGTACATCGGGTTGGCGATGCTGGGCACCAGCAGGCCGAGCATCGGCGTATGGCCGGTCTTGAGCTGCCTGGCGGCACGGCTGGGCCGGTAGTCCAGCGCCTGAATGGCGGCCTGCACGCGCGCCAAGGTGTCAGCGCGCATGCGGTCGGTGCGGCCGTTGAGCACGTTGGAGATGGTGCTGACCGACACGCCAGCCTGGCGCGCCACGTCTTGGATGGTCGTCTATGGAGCCCCTCGCCCGACGGGTACGCCGGTCGATCCCTCGAGGAGATGTGGGCCGGCTTGGGAGCGGCCCGGCGCTCGGCCCGCGCGCTCATCCGAGGAAGTAGTGCGGGATCCACGACGCCAGGCCAGGTATGAAGATCACCAGCAACAGCACC
>JANMYI010000501.1:0-1799 GCA_031381955.1 Burkholderiales bacterium | reverse complement strand
GCGTGGTCGGCCGCGTTTATGGCGATCTGGCTGAATACCTGCGCGGCACGCATGAGGTGATCGTCTTCGACTACGACTGGCGCGCGCCGATGGAAGCCGAAGCGCAGCGCCTGGGCGCGGTGCTGGAGCGCGAGATGGCCTTGCGCCAAGCCAGCGGCCAGCCGGTGCGCATGTTGGCGCATTCGATGGGTGGGCTGCTGGCGCGCACGGTGCAGCTCGAATGCCTTAACGTTTGGAACGACTGGATGGCCCAGGCTGGCACCCGGCTGCTGCTGCTGGGCACGCCGAATGCCGGTGCGTGGACGCCGATGCAGGTGCTGTCGGGTGATGACACCTTCGGCAACACCCTGGTCGCGCTGGGTGGGCTGTTCGCCAACCACGCCACGCGCCAGTTGATCGCCGGCCTGCCCGGTTTCGTGCAGTTGCAGGCCGGCTTGTTCGACAACGACGCGGCGCTTGGAAAGGAAGCCACCTGGGCTGACTTGAGCGAGCGCGACCAGCGCCTGGCGCGCCAGTACAACGCCTGGCACAGCGGCGAGGCGCAGCTCGAAGCCTACCGCTGGGGCGTGCCGCCGCAGGCCGTGCTCGACCAGGCCGTGGCCTTGCGCCGCCGGCTTGATGGCCAAGGCGCCGCGCTCAAGGATTGCGCCGCCAAGCTGCTGATGGTGGTGGGCCAGGTGCGCTTCACGCCCACCGGCATGAGCGTGGGCGCAGCCGGCGTGGAATACCTCGATGTGCCGGCGCGCGGCGACGGCCGCGTCACCTGGGACAGTGCCTTGCTGCCCGGCGTGGCCACCTGGCTGCTGCCGGTGGCGCATGACAAGCTGCCGGCCTGCGCCGAGGCGTTTGCCGACTATGAAGCGCTGTTGCTCGGCCAGGCACCCAAACACCTGGCTGCGCTCGACGTCGCCGCCACCCTGGCCAAGCCGCCCGCGGCCGACGCGCTGCGGCGCAGCCGCCCGGCGCGCACCAGCCAGGCCGAGCCGCCGCCGGCCACGCTGGAGCAGGCCTTTGCGGTGGCTGATGACGGCACCCCTTCAGCCAGCGGCACCGCCACCAGCAGCCACCGCCCGGCGCTGCGCGTGCAGGTGGTGAACGGCGACCTGCGCTTCGTGCAGGGCGCGCTGCTGCTGGGCCACTACCGTGCGCTTGAACTCAGCGGCACCGAAGGCGTGGTCGACCATCTGCTGGGCCAGCGCATGAGCCAAGCCCTGGCCACCGGCCTGTACCCGGCTTCGCCGGGTTCACACCAGGTGTTTGTCAACCGTTCACGTAACTTGCGCAACCCGCTGCTACCGCCGCAGCCGGCGGCGGTGGTGGTGGCCGGCCTGGGCGATGAAGGCAAGCTGAAGCCCACCGAGCTGGTGCACACCATTCGCCTGGCGGTGCTGGCGCATGCCCAGCATGTGTTGCAAAACGCGCCGGCCACGCAGGCCCCGCCGCCCTTCGAGCTGACGGCCACGCTGGTGGGCAGCGGCGGGCCGGGCGTCTCGCCGGGCATTTCGGCGCAATTGGTGGCGCAGGGCGTGCGCGAGGCCGACGAGCAACTGCAAGACACCGGCTGGCCGCGCGTGGCCGGCCTGACGCTCATCGAGTGGTACCTCGACCGCGCCGGCGAGGCCTGGCTGGCCCTGCAGGCCCAGGTTCAGGCCACGCCGGGGCGCATCGACCTGGCGCCCGCGGTGAAGGAAGGCACCGGTGGCCTGCGCCGCGCGCTCGAAGGCAACTACCGCGGCGCCGCGCACGACCTGATCAGCGCCGTGCAGACGCTCGATGAAAACAAGCAGCCGCTCATCACC
>JANMYI010000494.1:0-14783 GCA_031381955.1 Burkholderiales bacterium | reverse complement strand
GACGACATGACGCACGACGTCTACCGCCCCGCGAGCCACATCCGCCTCACCGCCGGGCTCGACGCCGCGGGCAAGCCTGTAGCCTTCAAATATGCCGGCGCCGGCCCCTCGGTGACCAAGCGCATGTTCCCGGCCTTCGTGAAGGACGGCATCGATCCCTTCATGCTCGAGGCGGCGCCGATCCCGTACGACATCCCGAACCAGACCGGCAGCGTGATGATCCACGATACCGGCGTGCCGACCGGCTTTCTGCGCTCGGTATCGCACGGCATGAATGCGTTCGCGAACGAGAGCTTCATCGACGAGCTGGCGGCGGCGGCCGGCAAGGACCCGGTCGAGTTCCGGCGCAGCCTGCTCGCCAAGGAGCCGAAGTACCTGCGCGTGCTGAACCTGGCGGTCGAGAAGTCGGGCTGGGGCAAGCCGCTGCCGGCCGGCCGCAAGCTCGGCATCGCGGTGATGGAGGGCTACGGCACCTACCTCGCGCAGGTGGCCGAGGTCTCGGTCGCGGGCAAGGATATCCGCGTGCACCGCATGATCGTGGTCGCCGACGTGGGGGCGATGGTGAACCCCAATATCGTCGAGCAGCAGATCGAGAGCAGCGTCGTCTACGGCATGGGCACCTCGCTGTACGACGAGATCACGGTGAAGGACGGCAAGGTGGAGCAGACCAACTTCCACAACTTCCGCGCCCCGCGCATGAACGAGGTGCCGAAGATCGAGATCCACCTCATCGCCGACGGCAAGGCGCCGGGCGGCATCGGCGAGCCGGTGACGGCGTTGGTTGCACCGACGGTGGCGAATGCGGTCTTCGCGATCACCGGCCAGCGGCTGCGCAGGTTGCCGCTGAGGCTTGCGTGACGGCGCGTTGAAACGCGAACTCTCAGACCCGCTGCGGCGGGTCTGCTTGTCTGCGCCGCTGCTTTTTGCAGCGGCCGGCGCGCCGGCGCAGGACCTCGCGCGCGAGGCACGCTGGCGCGAGCAGACCCTTGCGACGCTGGTTGACGGCGAGCCAGTCTTCATCGAACAGCCGAACGGGCACCGCTTCCTCGCGCTGTACCTGCCAGCGAAGACACCACGCGGCGCGGTCATCGTCGCGCATGGGCGCGGCTGGGGGCCCGACTTCGAGCTGTACGGCGCGTTGCGAACGCGCCTGGCCGAGGCCGGCTATTCGAGCCTGTCGATCCAGCTCCCGGTGCTGGAAAGCACCGCCAAGCTCGGCGACTACCTGCCGACCTTCGCCGATGCCGACGAGCGTTTCGCGCTGGCCGCGCGCTGGCTTGCGGCCAAGGGGCAGCACAAGATCGCGATCGTCTCGCACAGCCTGGGCGCGACGATGGCGAACCACTACCTGATCCGCGCCGCCGACGGGCCGGTACGCGCGTGGGTCTTCGTCGGCATTGTCAACGGGCTGGAAGACATGTTCCGCATCCGCATCCCGGTGCTCGATGTCTACGGCAGTGAGGATTGGGATGTCACCCGCGTCGGTGCCGACGAGCGGCGCGCGCAGATCGCCCGTGTGCCCGGCTCGCGCCAGGTCGTCGTTCCCGGTGCGCGCCATTTCTTCGAAGGCCGAGAGGACGAGCTGACGCGGCTGGTGGTCGACTTTCTGGACGGCGTGCGCTGACGAAGGTCGAGCACGCGCCGCGCGTGTTCCGACACGCCGACGCGCCGCTTTCCGACGGACGGCAATGGGACCGCGAGGGCTATGACACCTACATGGCGCAGGTGGCCGAGGTGTCGATGAGCGGCGGCGTGCCCGTGGTGCACAAGGTCACGGTGGTGGCTGACCTGGGCCAGATGGTCAACCCCGACACGGTGGAAGCGCAAATCCAGTCGAGCATCATCTTCGGCCTCGGCGCGGCGCTGTTCGGCGAAATCACGGTCGACAAAGGCCGTGTGCAGCAGACCAACTTCCACCAGTTCCGCATCCTGCGCATGAACGAAACACCGGCGATCGACATCACCCTGGTGCCGAGCAAGGAAAAGCCTGGCGGCATCGGCGAGCCGGCCACGGCCTTGATCGGGCCGGCGGTGGCCAATGCCGTGTTTGCGGCCAGCGGCAAGCGCGTGCGGCGCATGCCGTTTACGGCGGAGAACATGGCCAAAGCCTGATCACCTGGTTTGTGGTTCGACGCTGCGGGCCGAGGGGTAACCCTCGGCCCGTTCGCGTTATCGGCACTGCCAAAATCCTCAGCTCGCGCAACCGTTTGAATCCATCATGAACTTTGTCTTTCAACCCGAGGCCCAGGTCGCCGTGCCGGTGGCCGGAACGAACGCCCACTACCCCGTGCGGCGCATCTACTGCGTGGGCCGCAACTACGCCGCGCATGCGCGCGAGATGGGTTTCGACCCCGACCGCGAGCCGCCATTTTTCTTTTGCAAGCCCAACAACGCGATCGTGCTGGCCCCGCCGGGGCAGACGGTGAACATGGCCTACCCGCCGGCCAGCGAAAATTACCAGCACGAGATCGAACTCGTGGTGGCCATCGGCAAAACCGGCGATAACGTTTCAGTTGAGCAGGCCAATGAGTACGTCTACGGTTATGCCGTGGGCCTGGACATGACGCGGCGCGACCTGCAATTCAAGCTGCGCGACAAGGGCCGGCCGTGGGAGCTGGGCAAGGCGTTCGATGAGTCGGCGCCGATCGGCTTGATCCACGCTGCTTCCAACATCGGCCACCCCACTCAAGGCGCGATCTGGCTGCAGGTGGATGGCGGCGACAAGCAGCGCAGCGACATCAACATGCTGATCTGGTCGGTGCCCGAGGTCATCGCCAACCTCAGCATGTACTTCACCCTTCACCCCGGCGACCTGATCTACACCGGCACGCCCGAAGGCGTGGGCAAGGTGCAGCGTGGCCAGGTGCTGCACGGCGGCATCGATGTGTTGGGCGAGATCAGAGTCAAAGTTGTTTGAAACGTTGGTCACTCCACTTGCAGCAGAGAGCATCACCATGAACCGCAGAACCACTCTTGGCATGGCCCTTGCGGTCGCCACCCTGGCGGGCGCGTTTGCAGCGTCGGCGCAGGCCCAGTCCGACTTCCCCAACAAGCCGGTCAACGTGATCACGGCCTTCCCGGCCGGCAGCGGGCCCGATGCGACGCTGCGCATCCTGGCCGAGAAATTGAGCAAGGCCTGGAACCAGCGCGTGCAGGTGGAAAACAAGCCGGGTGGCGGCGGCTTCATCGCCATGGACTCGGCCAAGCGTGCCGCGCCCGATGGCTACACGCTGCTGCAACTCGACAGCGACCACCTGGCCGCCGTGCCGCACCTGTACAAGCAGCGCGGGGCCGATGCCGTGAAGCAATTCGAGCCCGTGGCGTCGATGTTCTACACGACCTTCATGGTGGTGGTGGCCAAGGACTCGCCGTTCAAGACGATCACTGACATCGTCAACGCCGCCAAGGCCAACCCCGGCAAGGTCACGTACGGCTCATGGGCCGTAGGCAGCCCGGGCCATCTGGGTGCCGAACTGCTGGCGATGCAAACCGGCATCGAGATGCAGCACATTCCCTATCGCGAAACCAGCCAGTTGTTCACCTCGGTGGCCGCGGGCGATGTGGCCTGGAGCTTGGGCACGCTGCCGTCAAGCTCAGGCCCCTACCGGGCCGGTAAGTTGCGCTACATCGCCGTGGCCGCGCCGCAGCGCCTGAGCCAGGTGCCAGAGGTGCCCATCGCGGCCGAGGTTGGCGCGTCGAAGGACTTCCTGGTGAACGCCTTCGTGGTGCTGGTTTCGCCCAAGGGCTTGCCCGCAGCCGTGCGCAACAAGATCAATGCCGATGTGGCTACCGCCTTGACCGACCCGGAGTTGCGCGCCCGTTTCGACACCTTTGCCTTCCAGCCGATCAGCTGGACGCCCGAAGAAATCAGCCGCAACGCCGAGGCCAAGGGCAAGGTCTACGAGCAGTTGGTCAAGAAGGCCAATATCTCGTTGGAGTGACCGAGCGCCCGGGCACCGCCACCGCGGTGGCGCCCGGGTAGTTGGCTCAGCCGCGGCGCCGGCGCGATGCCGCTGCCACGCCCAGCAGGCCAAGCGCCATCAAGGCATAGGTGCTGGGCTCGGGAATCGGCGCAGCCAGGAAGCCGCGAATTTCGCCGCCGCCAGCAAAGCTGCTGTGGATGTTCATGTAGGCGCGGCCGGAATCCAGGCCGGCGTCGAGCGCACTTAGCGCCGTGGACACGGTGCCACCATTGGCGGTGATGAACGCCGGGTTGTAGCTGCTGGCCAGCGTCAGGTCGAACGTCTTGTCATAGGTGCCACTGGTGCCGCCGAGCGGGAATTCGAGGAAGCTCGGCGCCATGCTGGCCACGCCCGCCGTGCTGGTGCCAGGCACCACGGTGCAGCAGTGGATGTGCGAGGCTGTCACGTTGCCTGTCAAGCCGCTGAAGCTGGCTTGCACGCGCATGGTCATCAGATCGAGGTTGAGCGTGACCGTGGTGGTGCCCGTGCCTAAGGAGGCATTGGGTGGCGCCTCGGCCGCGCCGGACAGTGTGGTGCTGTACACGGTGGTGTGGGCCTGCGCGGCAGGCAGCGCCAGGGCCAGGGCGGCAGCCGCCGTGGCCAAGAGGGTGAGTGACTTCATGGATGTTCTCCGGGCATAGGGAGCACCATGTTGCGCCGCTGTGGGCAACAGGGCATTGGGGAAAGCCGGGTGGCCCCCAAGGAATAATTCAAACATACTGGAAGTATGGAAGAGATAGAGGTCGTACAAAGCTTGGCCGCGCTGGCCCAGCCATTGCGCCTGCGCGTGTTCCGCGCGCTGGTGGCAGCGGGCCCGCATGGCCTCACGCCCGGCGCCTTGTGCGAGGCACTGGTGGTGCCTGCCAACACCCTGTCTTTCCATCTGAAAGAGCTGGCGCACGCGCGCCTGGTTTCGCAGCAACGAGATGGCCGCAACCTCATCTATCGCGCTGCGTCCGAGCGCATGTCGGCGCTGCTCGGTTTCCTCAGTGCGCATTGCTGCGCAGGCCGTTCTTTCGTGCCCGCAGCGCGCAAATCTCGCGCCTGATCCGGTCTCGGATCTCGTATCCAATGGCCGAACTATTTTGCAAGGAAATGCAACCGTGAAACGCTTTCACCTGGTTCATGCTGCTGAAGCCGGCGCCGGCCAAGCAGGCTGGGCAAGCTCAGGGCCGGGCGTTGGGAAAGAACAGCTGCTCGCCGCCCACCTTGTAGGCGGCAATCGCGGCCTGGCCCGGCGCTGAAACCAACCAGTCCACGAAGCGCTGGGCCAGCGCCGCCTTCACATGCGGGTGGCGCGCCGGGTTCACCGCCATCACGCCGTACTGGTTGAACAGCCGCTGGTCGCCCTGCACCAGCACTGCCAGATCAGCGCGGTTCTTGAACGCCAGCCAGGTGCCGCGGTCAGCCAGCACATAGGCGTTCAGCGAGGCGGCCATGTTCAAGGCCGGGCCCATGCCGCAACCACACTCTTTGTAGCCAGCCGGCTTGGCGGCGGCCAGATTCACACCGGCGCCTTGCCAATAGCGCAGCTCGGCGGCGTGGGTGCCGCTCTTGTCGCCGCGCGAAATGAGCGGCTGCGTGCTGCTGCCCAGCTTGGCCAGCGCGGCCACGATGTCGGAGCCCTTCACGCCAGCCGGGTCGACCTTGGGGCCAATGAGCACGAAGTCGTTGAACATCACCGGCCAGCGCCGCGTGCTGAAGCCATCGGCCACGAACTTTTCCTCGGCCGCCTGGTCGTGCACGAGCAGCACGTCGGCATCGCCGCGCCGGCCCATGTCCAGCGCCTGGCCGGTGCCCAGGGCCACCACCCGCACATCAATGTTGTGCGCCGCCTTGAAGGCCGGCAACAGGTGGGCAAACAGGCCCGACTGTTCGGTGGACGTGGTGCTGGCCATCACGATGAAGTCCGCCTGGGCCCGGGCGGGCCCGGCGCAAGCCAAGGCCAACAGGCCCCAAGAGAAGGCCAGCAGAGTGCGTCGAACATGCGTGAAGGTGAACATGGCTTGAAGGTGAGCGGCTGCAATGGATGGCCGTATTCTTGGTGAACCTTCGCAAGCCAGGCGGTCGCGCCCGGGGGCCGGCGCGGCGGCGCGGCGGATGTATCGTCGCGCTTCCGCTGCAAGCGTCTTTTCGACATGGACAACATCGACCTCCAAGTGCTCGGCCAGGTGGCCAAATGGCTGGCCCAGGGCCACCGCGTGGTGCTGGGCACCATCACCCGCACCTGGGGTTCGGCGCCGCGGCCGCCGGGCTCCACCGTGGCCATCCGCGATGACGGCATGGTTAGCGGCAGTGTCTCGGGCGGTTGCATCGAAGACGACCTGATCGACAAGGCGCGCGAAGGCGTGCTCGCCAGCGGCGTGCCCAAGGTGGTGCGCTATGGCATCGACGCCGACGCCGCGCACTGTTTCGGCCTGCCCTGCGGCGGCTTGATCGAGCTGGTGCTCGAGCCCGTGCTGCCGCGCACGCAGCTCGATGAGCTTCTGGCCCGACTGGCGCGTGGCGAGCGCGTGCGCCGGGTGTTGCAGCTGGCCAGCGGCGTGGTCGATTTGCAGCCGGCGCCGGCGGCCGACGAATTGCAACTCACCGACACCACGCTCACCACGCACCACGGCCCGAGCTGGCGCTTGTTGTTGATCGGCGCCGGCCAGATGACGCAGTACCTGGCGCAGATGGCCGCCGCGCTGGGCTACCAGGTGCTGGTGTGCGACCCGCGCGAGGAGTACGCCACCGGCTTTGAGGTGCCGGGCGCAACCTTGCTGCGCGGCATGCCCGACGATGTGGTGAACGAGCTCAAGCCCGACGGCCATACCGCGATCATTGCCCTGACGCACGACCCCAAGCTCGACGACCTGGCCTTGATGGAAGCCCTGCGCAGCCCGGCGTTCTACGTCGGCGCCATCGGCTCGCGCGTGAACCAGGCCAAGCGGCGCGAACGACTGGCCGAACACTTCGGCCTCACGCCAGCGCAGCTCGACCGCCTGCACGGCCCGGTGGGCCTGAAGAACGGCGCGCGTACGCCGCCGGAAATCGCCGTCAGCATCCTGGCCGAGCTCACGGCCGTGCGCTACGGCTACCGCGTGCCCGAGCCGGTGGCGCTCAAACCGGCGCTTGCAGTGGAAGCCGGTTGCGCGCTCTAGTTTTTGCGGCGCTGCTGTGCGCCTGGGCATTGCCGACCCGCGCCGCAGAAGTCTTGGTGGCGGTGGCCAGCAACTTCAGCCCCACGCTGGCCGAGTTGGGACGCGGCTTTGAGGCCGCCAGCGGCCACCGGGTGAAAGCCGCCGCCGGCCCCACCGGACGGCTGCATGCGCAAATCATGGCCGGCGCGCCCTTCGAGGTGCTGCTCGCCGCCGATGAACACACCCCGCTGCGCCTGGTGCACAGCGGCCATGCCGTGGCGGCCAGCCGCTTCACTTACGCCAGGGGTCAGCTCGCGCTGTGGAGCGCCCAGCCCGGCTTGGTGGATGCGCACGGTGCGGTGCTGGCCAACCCGCAGATCAGGCATCTGGCCATCGCCAACCCGCGGCTCGCACCCTATGGCCAGGCGGCGCTGGAAGTGTTGCGGGCTCGCGGCCTGGAGCCGGCCTGGGCCGGCCGCTTGGTGATGGCCGAAAGCGTGGGCCAGGCGCATGCCTATGTGGCCAGCGGCAACGCCGAGCTGGGCTTCGTAGCCGCCGCGCAAGTGCTGCAAGGCAGCCGGCTGATGCGCGGTTCGGTGTGGCTGGTGCCCGCAGCGCTGCATGCCCCGATCAACCAGCAAGCCGTGCTGTTGAAGGCCGGCGAACATGCCGCCGCCGCTCAAGCCTTCATGCTTTACCTGGCCAGCGCGCCGGCGCGCGCGGTGATTCACGCGCACGGCTACTTGCCATGAGCGCGCCGGGCCGTTCCCAAGCGCTCATCCCGCAGCGCGTAGTGCGCAGGGTCGTGCGATGACAGCGGCAGACTGGAGCGCGATTCGTTTGACGGCCGAGTTGGCCAGCCTGGTCACGCTGTTGCTGCTGTTGCTGGGCACGCCGCTGGCCTGGTGGCTGGCGCGCACGCAGTCGGGCGTTAAACCGCTGGCCGCCGCGCTGGTGGCCATGCCGCTGGTGCTGCCGCCCAGCGTGATCGGCTTTTACTTGCTGCTGCTGCTCGGCCCGCAAGGGGCGGTGGGCCAGGCCATGGCGGCGCTGGGCCTGCAACGCCTGCCGTTCACTTTCGGTGGCCTGGTGGTGGCCTCCATCGTCTATTCGCTGCCCTTCGTGGTGCAGCCGCTGCAGCAGGCCTTCGAGGCCATTCCGCAAGCCACCTTCGAAGCCGCGGCCACGCTGCGTGCCGGCCCGCTCGACCGCTTTTTCAGCGTCGCCTTGCCGCTGGCCCGGCCGGGCTTGCTCACCGCCGGTGTGCTCGGTTTTGCCCACACCGTGGGCGAGTTCGGCGTGGTGTTGATGATCGGCGGCAACATCCCAGGCAGCACGCGGGTGCTCTCGGTGGCGGTGTACGAACACGTTGAGGCCGGCGACACCGCCGCCGCCCACCGCCTGGCCGCCGGCTTGGTGATCTTCGCGGTGCTGACCCTGGCCGCGCTGTATGCCGCGCAACGCCGGCCGCGCACCGCCACGGGGCAGCGGTGATCGAAGCGCGCTTGCGCTTGAGCCGCCCGGGCTTTGCGCTGGAGCTTGACTTGGCGCTGCCGGCCCATGGCGTCAGCGCCGTGTTAGGCCCCTCGGGCTGCGGCAAGACCACGCTGCTGCGTGCCTTGGCCGGGCTGGAGCGCGCGGCGGGCCGGGTTGCCCTGGGCAGCGAGGTCTGGCAAGACGATGCCCAGGGTATCTGGCGCGCGCCGCACCAGCGCGCGCTGGGCTACGTGATCCAGGACGCACCATTGTTTGCCCACCTTGATGTGCGCGCCAACCTCGACTATGGCCGCCGCCGTGCCGGCGCTGCGGCGCGCGCACAGCCGCTGGAACCTTTGCTTGACTTGCTCGGCTTGGGCCCGTTGCTGGCGCGCCGGGTGGGCGGGCTGTCGGGTGGCGAGCGCCAGCGCGTGGCCATTGGCCGCGCCCTGGCCACCGCGCCGCGCCTTTTATTGCTGGATGAACCGCTGGCCGCGCTGGACGCGCCGCGCAAGGCCGAGATCCTGCCCTTCCTGGAGCGGCTGCACCGGCAGGCGCAACTGCCCATCATTTACGTCACCCATGCCATGGACGAAGTGGCGCGGCTGGCTGACCATTTGGTGCTGCTGCGCGATGGGCGCGTCGAAGCGCAGGGGCCACTGCACAGCGTGTTGCAGCGCCTGGACCTGCCCGCCAACCAAGGTGACGACGCCGGCGTGGTGCTGCATGGCCGGGTGGCCGAGCACGCGCCCGCCTACGGGCTGAGCTGTGTTGATGTGGCCCCGGGCCGCTTGTGGCTGGGCGGCACGCCGGCGGCTGTGGGCGAGCCGGTGCGTGCCCGCGTGCTGGCGCGCGACGTGAGCGTGGCGCGCCAGGCGCCCGTGGCCAGCAGCGTGTTGAACGTGCTGCCGGTGCGGTTGTTGGAAATCAGCGGTGACCACCGCGTGGTCTTGCTGCGCCTGGCGCTCGGCCAAGCCGAGGCGCAGGCACCGCCAACGCCCGTGCTGACGCCGGTGCTGTTGGCGCGCATCACCCGCATGAGTTGCGATGCCTTGCGGCTGCAAGTGGGCGATGCGCTGTATGCGCAGATCAAGGCGGTGGCGCTGCTGTAGGCGCCAGGCCGTTTCAGCGCCGCCGCGACCGGGTCACGCCAGCCACCCCCGCCGCGCCGAAGATGCCGGCCAGCATGGCCGAAGCGGCCACTGCCAAGGCCATGAAGCCGTAAGAGCCCGGCTCCCCGGTGGGCAGCGCGGCCGCCGCGTCAGCGCCTGGCGGGTGGGCTGGCAAGGGGGCTTCGGCTTGCAAGATTTCGGCGCCTGGCCGGCCAGCGCCGGGCGAGAGTTGCGCGCGCCAGGCGTCATCGCCAGCCACCGCATGCGTCACCGGGTCGGCACTGGCATGGCTGGCAAAGCTGGGCCCGGCCGCACCGGGCAGCGGCAGCATCGCGCTGCGCGCCGGGCTGGCCACGGCGGCCAGCGCATCGGTGCTGGCTTGAGGGTCGATGGACAAAAAGTCCACCGCCAACTGCGCTGCCGCGATGCGGCCCGCGTCGGGGTCGTAGAGGTCGCGCACGACAGTGGCCTGCGCGCCCAGCGCCAGCGCCAGCGCGGCCATGCCGCTCGTCACCCCACTTAACTTGGCCATCCTTGCTCCGAAACTTGCCGCCACTGTGGGCAGGCTTCGGCACTTTAGGGCGCGTGTTGACACCTGGGTGGGCGGCGTGGCCTCAGCCCGGGTTGAACTGTGCATTGCTTGGCTTCACCCGCCGGCCTGTTCAAGCTGTCGCAGGCTGGCCAAGGTGCTCAAGCAGGCTTGCGCCACCTCCACGCCCTTTTTCACGAAGTGCGCGGCAAAGAACGCGGCGTGGTCTTCATGCTCGTGAAAGTCGCGCGGTGTGAGCACGGCCGAGAACACCGGCACGTCGCTGTCGAGTTGCACCCGCATCAGCCCATCAATCACCGTGGCGGCCACGAACTCGTGCCGATAGATGCCGCCGTTGACCACCAGCCCGGCGGCCACCACGGCCTGAAAGCGCCCGCTGCGCGCCAGACGCTGGGCATGCAGCGGGATCTCGAAGGCGCCGGGCACCTCAAAGCATTCGACCGCGTGGCTCGGGTGCCCGCAGCGCTGGAGCTCATGCAGCAGCGATTCACGCAATCGGCCCACGATCTCGCGGTGCCAGGCCGAACACACCAGCGCAATGCGTGGCGCGGGGCTGAGGGGAACTTGAGTAGACAACTGATTCATGAAACACCTTGCAAGAAAGGGTGGCACTGAATCAGGGCGCGCAGCGGCGCGGCGGCATGCCCGCTCGCGCGCGCACGCCGCCACACCTCGCGTTGCTCTTTCATCCGGACTGTGACCGTCGGCCCTGGCATCGCACCAGGTCTGCTGACCCTGTTGCCGCAGGGCGGCAACAGGCGCTCGCGGGCTCCTGCATTCGCATGCAGATACCGCCGGTGGGGACTTTCACCCCGCCCTGAGAACGCTGCCGGCGCTTGCGCACCGGCCTGGGCATTCTATGGACGCCCGGCCGAGCCGTTGGCTACGGCAGGATCTGGTCGATGACGATGTGCACGCCTTGCGCACCCGGCACCACGGCGGCACTTTGTCCCACCAAGTCGCCGCTTTGGGGTGTGGCGCCGCCGCTTGACGAGATGCGCGCGGTGAGCACCACGCTGGCAAAGGCCGACAGCTTCATCTGCGGCTGCATGGCCATGCTGTCATTGAGCTTGAAGCTCAGCGGCAACTCGCTGGCCTGGTGTTTGAGAATGGCCAAGGGCATGCGCGGGCCTTCGGCGGCGCGGGCGAAGATGAACAGCGTGTCGCCGGGTTTCACCTTGGCCGCCAAGGCCGGCGCCAGGCTGACGCTGCCGGCCACGCTTGCGACCGCGGCCGCCGTGGCTGGTGTCGCCTCTGTGGCCGGTGTGGCTGGTGTCGCCGCGGCCGGCGCTGCTGTGGCGCTGGGCGCGCCGCTTTCCTGAGCAAATGTGGCTCTGCCACTTTGCTCAACCCCCTCGGGGGGCGGACGACGTATTTCGGCGGCCTGGGGGCTCTCCTTGCTGCGCGCCTGCGCAATGCTGCCGCGCAGGGCCTGGGCTGTTTCGGAATCGGCCGGCACCAGGGGCAGCAAGCGTTCCCAATGGGCCCGCGCCTGCGCAAAGGCACCGGCTTCGAAGGCCGCGCTGCCGGCCAGGGCCAGGGCCTTGGCATGCTGCGGGTCGAGCGCCAGGGCCTGCTGGATCAGGCGGGTTGGCTCGCCGCTCAGTTTGGCGCCTTGCACCATGGCCAGCGAGTCGGCCAGGTCGGCCAGCACGCCGGCATCCTGAGGCAGCAAGGTGGCGGCCTGGCGGTAGGCCGCTGCCGCCTGCTCGTGCTGGCCCATCACCGCGTGCGAGCGGCCGAGCATGCGCCAGCCTTCGGCGTTGCCGGGTTGCGCCTTCAGTTTGGCGGCGAGCTGCGCCATGGCCTGTTCCATCTGCCCGGCCATGGCGGCTTGCTCCTGCTCGCTCGGTGCGGCGGCGCTGGGTGGCTGCAGGGCGCCGGGTTGGCCCAGCGCCAGGTAGGTGAGCACGCTGCACAGCGGCAGGGCCAGGGCCAGGAAGAGGGCGGTGCGGCGCGCCGGCGCTGCCGCTGCGGCCGGTTGCGCGGCGGCGGCGGTGTCTTCGAGCGTGCGCTGCTCCAGCTCGGTGTTCAGCTCGGCAAAGCGCTCGGTGCTGATCAGCCCGGCGGCCAGGTCGGCGCGGGCTTCACGGGCCTGGTCGCGCAACACGGCCAGGCTGACGCCGGCGCTGCTCAAGGCGGCGGCACGTGGGCGTGCGCGCAGCAGCGGCGGCAACAACACGGCCAGGCCAAGCACCAGCAAGGCTGCGGCAGCGAACCAGAACCAAGCTGTCAACGTGAGCCCTCCGGCGGCCAAAGGCCGGCACTGTAGCCCAGCCCATCTGCGCCGCGTGCTGCACTACCATCCGCGGCCGTTCATGACCCCAGCCAGACAGCCCGCAGCCACCTTCATGCTCGAAGCCCATGACCTGGCCTGTATCCGCGGCGAGCGGCGCTTGTTTCGCAAGCTGTCGTTCAACACCACGGCCGGCCAGTTGCTGCATGTGCAAGGCGCCAACGGCAGCGGCAAGACCAGCCTGTTGCGCCTGCTGGCCGGGCTGGCTTTGCCCGATGCCGGCGAAGTGCGCTGGCGCGGCCAGCCGGTGCGCCGCGAGCGCGAGGCCTTTGCCCGCGAGCTGCTCTATCTGGGCCACCTGCCGGCGCTGAAAGACGAGCTCAGCGCGCGCGACAACCTGGCCTGGCAGCAGCGCCTGGCCGGCAACGCGCTGCCCGACGCGGTGCTGGCGCGGGCGCTGGAGCAGGCCTTGGCGCAGATGGGCCTGGCGCGCGAGATCGACTTGCCGGTGCGGCGGCTGTCGGCCGGCCAGCGGCGCCGCGCTGCGCTGGCGCGGCTGCAACTGGCCGGTGCGGCGAAGCTGTGGATCCTCGACGAGCCCTTCACCGCGCTGGACACTGCGGCCGTGCAAACCTTGAGCGGCGTCATCGCCCAGCATGTGGCCGCGGGTGGCTGCGTGGTGCTGACCACGCATCTGGTGGTGGACATCGTCGCGGCCAACCAGGCCAGCCTGAGGGTGGATGAATGGGCCTGATGAGCCCGCCCGAAGTGGTGCATGCCGCAACGCTGCAGCGCGCGGGCGGTTCCTTCAGCGCGGGGTTCAACGCTCTGTTGCTGCGCGACCTGCGCATCGCCTGGCGCAGCCGCGCCGACGCCGCCACCAGCCTGGTGTTCTTCTTCGTCATCGCCAGCCTGTTCCCGCTGGCCGTGGGCGCCGACGCGCGCTTGCTGCGCGAAATTGGCCCTGGCGTGGTCTGGGTCTCGGCCTTGCTGGCCAGCCTGCTGGCGCTGCCGCGCCTGTTCAGCGCCGACCATGCTGACGGCACGCTCGAACAACTGCTGCTCACACCGCAGCCGCTGGCGTTGTTGGCGCTGGCCAAGGTGGCCGCGCATTGGCTCAGCAGTGGCCTGCCGCTGGTGCTGGTGGCGCCGCTGCTCGGCCTGCAATACGGCTTGGGGTGGGCAGAGAACACCGTGCTGGCGCTGACCCTGCTGCTGGGCACGCCGGCGCTCAGCCTGATCGGCGCGATCGGCGCGGCGCTCACGCTGGGGCTGCGTGGCGCGGGCGTGCTCAGCGCGCTGCTGGTGCTGCCGTTGAACGTGCCGGTATTGATCTTCGGTGCCGGCGCGGTGGCGGCGCAGGCCGCCGGGCTGCCGCTGGGCGCGCAAATGTCGTTGCTGGGCGCCATCTTGGCCGCCGCGCTGGCCGCCGTGCCCTGGGCCCTGGCCGCGGCGCTGCGCGTGGCTTGCGAGTAGGGTCGCTTGGCGCCAGTCTAAAAAGAGTGCGCCCGTATCATCAAAGCCCCAATTTGCCGCCGTGATGCCAGCCACTTCCTCCGCAGCCCACAGCCCGCCCAGCTGGACGCGCTTTGCCGCGCCGCAGGCCTTCTACCCGCTGGCCGGGCGGCTGCAAGCCTGGTTCATGGCCGCGGCAGCGGCGCTGGCGTTGGCCGGCCTGGTCATCGGGTTGTTGATCGCGCCGAGCGACTTTCAGCAAGGCGACGCCTACCGCATCATCTACATCCATGTGCCCGCGGCGTGGATGTCGATGGTCATCTACCTGGCCATGGCCTTCTGGGCCGGCGTGGGCCTGGTGGTCAACACCCGGTTGTCTTCATTGATGGCCCTGGCACTCGCACCTACGGGCGCCTGGATGACGGTGGTGGCGCTTTGGACGGGTGCCGTGTGGGGCCGCCCCACCTGGGGCACCTGGTGGGTGTGGGACGCGCGGCTCACCTCCGAGTTGCTGCTGCTGTTCCTGTACCTGGGTTTCATGGCCTTGCACGCCGCCATCGAGGAGCCCAAGCGCGCCGACCGCGCCGCCGCCATCGTGGCGCTGGTGGGCGTGGTGAACGTGCCGGTGATCTATTTTTCGGTGAAGTGGTGGAACACCCTGCACCAGGGCTCCACCATCAACTTCAGCCGTGCGCCGAGCATGGCCGGCATCATGTTGGCGGGTTTGCTGCTGATGACGCTGGCCTATTGGGCTTACTCGATCGCCGTCAGCCTGCGCCGCCTGCGTGTGCTCATCATTGAACGCGAGCGCTCGGCGAGCTGGGTGCGCAAGCTGGTGGCGGTCTGATGAACTGGGCCAGCTTCGCCGAC